>NZ_DASYDG010000050.1:0-103418 GCF_036499745.1 Pinirhizobacter sp. | reverse complement strand
TCCAGGATCAACGGCGAGCCCTTGAGCGCGCGCGCATGCTGCAGCAAATGGCGGCCTGCGCCTTTGCCCATGTGCGAAGGATCGACGAACAGCGCTTCCACCTTGCGTCCGTTCAGGCTTACGAAGCCCAGGATGTCGCCGCGGTCCACCAGCACCCAGGTCTCGATCACCGGGAACACATGGCGCCGGACGATCGGCACGAGCTGCCCGATCACCGCTGCGCCCAGGAAGTCGTGCGTGGCGCGCACGCTGCGTTCCCACAGGGACATCAGCGGCTCGAGATCGGGAAGGTCGTAGGGACGAATGCGCATGGCGTGGATAAGAAGGGAGCCGGCGAACCGGCTCCCTGGTATCGATCAGCGATTGGCCACGAGCCTTTCCAGGGCGGCGTTGAAGGTCGGGCTGGGGCGCATGGCCTTGGCCAGGAGATTCAGGTCCGGGTGGTAGTAGCCTCGGATTTCGACCGGCTGGCCCTGCACGCTGTTGAGCTCGCCGACGATGGTGTCTTCGTTGTCGGTGAGGGTTTTGGCGATCTCGGTGAACAGCGCCTGCAGGGGCTTGTCTTCATCCTGGGCTGCCAGGGCCTGGGCCCAGTACATGGCCAGGTAGAAATGACTGCCGCGGTTGTCGAGCTCGCCCACCTTGCGTGCCGGTGACTTGTTGCTGTCGAGGAACTTGCCGTTGGCCTGGTCCAGCGTACGCGCCAGCAAGGAGGCACGGGCGTTGTGGTAGTGCTCGCCCAGGTGCTCTAGCGAGGCGGCCAGGGCCAGGAATTCACCCAGCGAATCCCAGCGCAGGTAATTTTCCTCGACGAACTGCTGCACGTGCTTGGGCGCCGAACCGCCGGCGCCAGTCTCGAACAACCCGCCACCGGCCATCAGCGGCACCACCGAGAGCATCTTGGCGCTGGTGCCCAGCTCCATGATCGGGAAGAGGTCGGTGAGGTAGTCGCGCAGCACGTTGCCCGTGACGGAAATCGTGTCCTGCCCCTTGCGGATGCGCTCGAGCGAATGCTTCGTGGCGTCCACCGGATTCATGACGCGGATGTCCAGGCCCGACGTGTCGTGATCCTTCAGGTAGCGCTCGACCTTGGCGATCATCTGGGCATCGTGGCCGCGCTTTGCATCGAGCCAGAACACAGCCGGCGTATCGGACAGGCGGGCACGGCTGACGGCAAGCTTCACCCAATCCTGGATGGGCGCGTCCTTGGTCTGGCACATGCGGAAGATGTCGCCTTCTTCCACGGGCTGTTCAAGCACCGCGTTACCGGTGTCGTCCACCACGCGCACCTGGCCTGCGCCGGGCAGCTGGAAGGTCTTGTCGTGCGAACCGTATTCCTCGGCCTTCTGCGCCATCAGGCCGACATTGGGCACGCTGCCCATGGTGGCGGGGTCAAAGGCGCCATGGGCTTTGCAGTCCTCGATCACGGCCTGGTACACGCCGGCGTACGAGCGATCCGGGATCACCGCCTTGGTGTCCTGGAGCTTGCCCTCGGCGTTCCACATGCCACCGGAGTCGCGGATCATCGCCGGCATCGAGGCGTCGATGATGACATCGCTGGGCACGTGCAGGCTGGTGATGCCCTTGTCGGAGTTCACCATGGCAAGCTTCGGGCGGTCGGCGTAAAGGGCATTGATATCCGCCTCGATGGCGGACTTCTGATCGGCAGGGAGGCTTGCGATGCGGGTGTAAAGGTCGCCGATGCCGTTGTTGGGGTTGAATCCCACCGACTTCAGCGCCGCGGCATGCTTGTGGAGCACGCCCTTGTAGAACTCGCCCACCGCGACGCCGAACATGATCGGGTCGGACACCTTCATCATGGTGGCCTTCAGGTGCAGCGAGAACAGCACGTTCGAAGCCTTTGCATCGGCGATCTGCACATCGATGAAGCTTGCCAGTGCCTTGCGGCTCATCACGGCCGCATCCACCACTTCGGCCAGTTCCGCCTTGATCTTGTCTTTGAGCACCGTGACGGTGCCGTCTTTGGCCACGAACTCGATGCGTAGCGTGCCCGCCTTGCCGATGGTGGCGGAGGTTTCGCTGCCGTAGAAATCGCCGCCGTCCATGTGCGCCACGTGCGTCTTCGAATCACCGGCCCACTTGCCCATGCGATGCGGATGCTTGCGGGCGTAGTTTTTCACCGAGAGCGGCGCGCGGCGGTCGGAATTGCCCTCGCGAAGCACGGGATTCACCGCGCTGCCCATCACCCGTCCGTAGCGCGCCTGGATATCCTTCGAGGTTTCGTCGCTGGCGACGTCCGGATAGTCGGGCAGGGCGTAACCCTGGGATTGCAGTTCCTTCACCGCGGCCTTCAGCTGGGGCACCGAGGCGCTGATGTTGGGCAGCTTGATGATGTTGGCGTCGGGCGTGGTGGCCAGCTTGCCCAGTTCGGCCAGGTCGTCGGCCACGCGCTGGTTGTCCTTGAGCACATCAGGAAATTGCGAAAGGATGCGCCCGGCGAGCGAGATGTCGCGGGTTTCCACCTTCACGCCGGCGGTACCGGTGAAGGCGTCGATGATGGGGAGCAGTGATTGCGTGGCCAGGAACGGCGCTTCGTCGGTCAGCGTGTAGATGATCGTCGGGGAGTGGGACATGTAGGGATGGACCTCTCGGTACGGCATGGCGCCAGTTAAGGGTCACCGGACCATCGCGTAACGCGCAGGGCCGGGCAAGCCGCTCATTGTCGCGCGCGGAGGTGCCGGAGGCAAAGCGCGGGCGCAGCATAAGGGTCATTCCCGGGGCGCATGGAAGAGCGTGGCACTTACACGCAGCGCCCGCGCGCATTCGGGACGGCCATCACGAATTCCCACCTTACTTCGCATGGCCTATGCACTCCGTTGAATTGCCTGAGAATGTGCGTGAGGGTCTACTTCAACGCGGAGCGGGCGGCTGAGGGGCGCCCCTACCTTCTTCGTACGACTGCATCGGAGCTATGCGGCCAACTACCACCGGCCACGGCACACCTTTCGTGACCGGACGCCCGCAGCGGCGGCTTTCGCACATCGGCATCGAACCGAACCGAACAGGCCTGTACGGCGGGCCTGCGGTGCCGGCCGCCCATGTGCCATCGGGGATGTGCGCCTGACCGGGCGCCGACCAGGAGATGAGCATGCCAGTGACCCTGAGTTATCCAGGCGTATACGTCGAGGAAATTCCCAGCGGCGTCCACACCATTACCGGCGTGGCCACCTCCATCGCCGCCTTCGTCGGCTGGGCACCCACAGGCCCCACCGACAAGGCCGGGCTGGTATTGAGCTTCACCGATTTCGTGCGCAGCTACGGCGGCATTGATGCACGCAGCAAGCTGGGCAATGCGGTAAACCAGTTCTTCCAGAACGGTGGTGGCCAGGCTTATATCGTGCGCCTGGCCGCGGCGGACGCCAAAGCCGCTACCGTCACCCTGGACGGCAAGATCAAGCTCACCGCCAAGAGTGTTGGTGGATGGGCCGGCGACTACGCCGTGCTGACCAAGGCCGCGAGCGACGGCAAGACGTTCCGCCTGACGGTACTGAACACGAAAACGGGCGCCAGCGAGGTGTTCGACGCGCTGTCGATCACATCGACCGATCCCCGATTCGTGGCCAACGTGCTGACCCACCAATCCGCCTTCGTCAATGCAGAACTGGTGGGAACGCCGACCTCGCCGCCGGCCGACACGGTATTGAACGCCGATGGCACGCCACCGGACACGGCCAAGCTTGCTGGCGGCGCGGATGGCGCCATCCTCGCCGAGACGGACCCAACGTTCATTGCGGCGATGCAACCAGCGGATCAGGCTGGCGGGGTCTACCTGCTTGACCGGGTCGACCTCTTCAACCTGCTGGTGGTGCCAGGCTTGTCCGATGGCACCGCGCTTGGCGCACTGGAAGCCTTCTGCAAGGCGCGTCGGGCGTTCCTGATCGCCGACGCCGATGCGGAGCTCACTTTCGATACGCTCAAGGACGGCCTGCCCGCGGGCCTTGCCAGCGATGCGGCCACCAACGCGGCGTTCTATTTCCCCTGGCTGCTCACGCCTGATCCCTTGCAGATGAACCGGCCCACGCCGTTTCCGCCCAGCGGCGCCTTGGCTGGCATCTATGCGCGCACTGATGCGACCCGCGGCGTGTGGAAGGCGCCGGCCGGCGTGGATGCGTCCGTGACTGGCGCCATGGGCCTTGCCACCGTGCTTACCGACGGCGAGAACGGTGTGCTGAACCCGATGGCGGTGAACTGCCTGCGCAACCGGCCCGGCTACGGCACCGTGGTGTGGGGCGCGCGCACCCTGCGTGGCGCCGATGCCACGCCCGACGACTGGAAATATATCCCGGTGCGGCGCACGGCGCTGTTCATCGAGGAGAGCCTTTTCCGCGGCACGCAATGGGTGGTGTTCGAACCCAACGACGAGCCGCTGTGGTCGCAGATCCGCCTGAACGTCGGTGCGTTCATGCACGACCTCTTCCGCCAGGGAGCCTTCCAGGGCACCACGCCGCAGGATGCCTACTTCGTCAAGTGCGACAAGGAAACGACGACGCAAAGCGACATCAACAACGGCATCGTCAACATCCTGGTCGGCTTCGCGCCGCTCAAGCCCGCCGAATTCGTCGTCATCCAGTTGCAGCAGATGGCCGGCCAGATCCAGACCTGAAGGAACCGACATGGCCCAGTTCAGTGTCAACGCCCAGCGTTTCGATCCATACAAGAACTTCAAATTCCGCCTGAAATGGGATGGCCGCTACGTGGCGGGCGTCAGCAAGGTATCGGGCTTGAAGCGCAGCACCGAGGTGGTCAAGCACCGCGAAGGCGGCGATCCCAGCAGTAGCCGCAAATCGCCCGGCCGCACCGAGTACGACGCCATCACCATCGAGCGCGGTGTCACCCACGACGTTGAATTCGAGAAGTGGGCGAACAAAGTGTGGAATTACGGCTCGGGCCTGGGTGCCGAGGTATCGCTGAAGGACTTCCGCAAGGACCTTATCCTGGAGATCTACAACGAAGCCGGGCAGGTGGCGCTGTCGTACAAGATCTACCGCTGCTGGGTGTCCGAATACCAGGCGATGCCCGACCTCGACGCCAATGCCAACGCGGTAGCCATCCAGCACATCAAGCTTGAGAACGAAGGCTTCGAACGCGACCAGGGTGTGCCGGAGCCGGCCGAACCCACCTTCACCAATCCTGCCGTGGGCTAAGGCCATGCGCGCGCCCACGCCAGCCACCTTGCTGGACGCCTGGGAACGCGGTGGCGAAGGGAGCCCCGCGATGCGCGGGCTGTTGTTGCTCGACACCGCCGATACCGGGCTGGGCCGCGATGGCCTGGCGCGCCTGGCCATCGGGCGCCGCGATGCCTTGTTGTTGCGCCTTCGCCAGCGCCTGTTCGGCGATGCGATGGAAGCGGTGGTGGCGTGCCCGGCGTGTGCCGCGCGCGTCGAGTTGTCGCTTTCGTGCGCTGGGCTGCTTGCGGTGGATGCCGGTGATGGCGAGGTTCCCGTCGCGATTGATATTCCACTGGCAGGGAAGGTGGTGACGGCGCAGCTTCCCGCCACCGTAGACCTGCTGGCCGTCGAGGCCTGCCAAACACCTGCCGAGGCCCGCGACCTGCTGTTGCAGCGATGTACCGGAAGCCTGGCATGGACCGATGAGGAAGCTACGCGGCTGGAGGCGGCCATGGCCGCTGCCGATCCCCTGGCCGACATCGAGCTTGCCTGCCATTGCCCGGAATGCTCGCGCCCCTGGACACCCGGCTTTGATATCGCGCGCTACCTGTGGTCTGAAGTGCACGCATGGGCGCTGCGCTTCCTTCGTGAGGTGGACCTGATTGCCCGTACCTACCACTGGCGTGAGGAGGACATCCTGGCGCTGTCGCCCTCACGGCGCCAGGCCTACCTGGAGTTGTGCGCGTCATGAACGGATTCCTTGGCAGGCTTGCTGCACGTGTCGTCGACCCAGCGCCCATGCTGGGGCCCCGGCAGCCGTCGATGTTCGAGGCGGCGCGACTTGCGGACAGTGCCGGCGATGCCACCGATGGTGGATGGGCGGCTGCAGCGCACGCTGCTTCTTCCGATCGCGTGAAGGTTGTGGCCGCGCCGCCAGCCGTGAATCCCGTAACGGCCGTCGGTGGAGTAGGGCGCGTGCCCGATCGGCGTTCACGCCGGGGGCGGTTATCGTCGATCGAATCGCCGGACAGCACACCCGGAAGCGTTCCGCCGAACCCGGCCCCGGCAGCGTTGTCGATCGAGGCTGAACATCCGCGGATATTCCCGCGGGCAACGCTTGTTGCCGGTGTTCCTGCCATCGACGCCCGCCGGTCGCTGCCCGGTGACGAAACCCTTCGGCACGGTACGCTGGCCGCCCGTGCGCCGTTGTATCAGGCACCACCGGCAAACGCGTCCTCGCCACGCATGGGAAGCATGCCCGCGGTGTCCCGTACGTCGCCCGAGCCCGTAGTGCATGTCAGCATCGGTCGCATCGAGCTGCGTGCCACGGCGCCATCGAAGCCGGTGCGCCGCCAGGACGCGCCCCAGGGCACATCGCTCGACGACTACCTGCGCCAGCGCGGCGACCGGGCGCGGCCATGAGCAATTCGCTTGCCATCGCAGCGGCCAGCCGCACCCTTCGCAATGTGCTGTTGACGCGCATGCCCGAGCTCGATCCAGAGCTTGCGGATCTCGAAGTGACGCTTCAATCGCCGGAGGACGCGCGCAAGAACGTAACCAAGGCGCAGCTGAATGTGTTCCTGTTCCAGGTGGTTACCAATGCGGCGTGGCGAAACATGGACATGCCAGGCCAGGTACGCCCGGGTGAGACCGCGCCGCCGGCGCTGGCGCTGAACCTGCATTACCTGTTCACCGCCTGGGGGCGGGGCGACGTCGACAACGACGCCATCGCACACCGCGTGCTGGCCGCGGCGATGAGCTGCCTGCACGACCGGCCGTTACTGGACCCGTCGGACATCAGCGGCGCCCTGTCGGGCAACGACCTGGCAAGCCAGGTCGAGCGCGTGCGCCTGACGCCGCTGCCGCAAAGCGTGGAGGAACTCTCCAAGCTATGGACCGCGATCGGTTCCGGCTACCGGCTTTCCGTGGCCTACGAGGCCGCCGTGGTGCTGATCGACAGCAATGCTGCCCGTCGCTCGCCGCTGCCGGTGTTGAAGCGCGGTGCGCAGGACCAGGGTGTATTCGCCGTGGCGTCCGGCACACCCATCCTTGACGCCATTGCTTACCCACGGGGCCAGGGTGCCGCGCGCCTGGGCGATAGCGTGGATATCGCGGGGCGTAACCTTGCCGGTGCCACCTTGCGCATCGATGGTGGTCCGCTAACCGCCGCCTTTGCCGTGTCCGGGACGACGGTGGACGATGGCCTGGCCCTGGTCATTCCTGCCGTTTCGGACGATGCCACGGCGATGGCCACCTGGGCGCCCGGTGTGTTCGCCATCGCAGCGTTGTCGCAAACGGCGGGCCTGCCGGCCACGGCGAGCAACGTTCTGCCGCTGGCGATCGCGCCCACCATCACCATCACGCCTGACGCAGCCGCGCCGGGGGACATCGCGTTGACCATCACCTGCGCGCCGCGCGTACGTGACGGCCAGCGCGTGATGCTGCTTTTCGGCGAGCAACCGGTGCCACTGGGGACCATCAGCAACCCGGCCGACACCACCTTGCCCACGACACTCACCTTTACCGTGCCGGCGGTGGCAGCGGGTACCTACACGGTGCGCCTGCGCGTGGATGGTGTCGACAGCATACCGGTGGACTTCACAGGTACCACGCCGGCATTCGCGGCGAGTCAGCAGGTGGTGGTGTCATGAGCGCGCGCGGCGACTGGCTCGAAGCCAATGACCGCTACCTTGCCGATGGCCTGGCGCGCTTGCGGACGGTGCTTTTCACCAGGGCATCCGGGCCCGCGCCCGTTCAATCATCCCCGCCTGGCGTGATCGAGGTCGAAGAACCCGCTGAAGGTACGCAGCTTGCGATTTCGCTGGATGACACGGCCGGTGGTGATGCCCACGTACCGGCATTGGAACTACTGGCTGAACGCATGGAGCTCACCGACTTCGAGCGCGACATCCTGTTGCTGTGCATCGGCATGGAAATGGATACGCGTTGGCCGGCACTGTGCGCCGATGCGCAGCACGATGCGACCAAGCCGTTCCCCACCTTCGGCCTGGCCTTCGCCGCGCTGGAGGGCCCAAGCTGGGATGCGATGTCGCCGCAACGGCCTTTGCGCTACTGGCAGCTGCTGGACATCCACCAACCCGGCACCCAACCGATGATCGGCGCAGCTCTGATGGCCGATGAGCGCATCGTCAATTTCGCCAAGGGTATGAATTACCTCGACCCGCGTATCGCACCCCTGGTCATGGTGTTGCCTTCGGCGGCGTTACCCGCCTCGCAAGAAGGCGTCGCGCGTTCCATCGCCACCACACTTGGACAGGTGCCGCGAGGGCAGCCTCTGCCGGTGGTGCAGTTGCTCGGATCCGACGGCGCCAGCAAGCGCGCCGTGGCCCGCGCTGTGGCCGACCTGATGCAGGCGCAGGGGCTGGAACTGGCGTCCGACCTGCTGCCGGCTAGCGTGGCCGAACAGGAGAACCTGCTGCGGCTTTGGCAGCGTGAAAACCAGTTGTTGTCGCTGGCACTGCTGGTGGCCGCCACCGATACGCAAGACGAACAAGGCACGCCGCGCCTGCGCAGGTTCCTGGCACGCGCGGGCGGACTGACGCTGGTGGATGTACGCGAGCCACTGGCATCACTGGGCGTGGACACCATCGCCATCGATGTGGACAAACCCACCGCCTCCGAGCAGCGCGCGGCCTGGAAGGGGGTGCTCGGTGACGGCAGCGACGATCACGCCAGGCAACTGGCAGGTCATTTCGACTTCGACACCGGCAGCATCCAGCGTATTGCCCAGGCCGCGCTTGGCGCGGTGACCCAGGCGTCGCCGGCCTCGGCCGCGGTGCCGACATCCGGCAAGAGCAACCAAACCGGTGCGCCCGACCTCGTTGCCGCGCTCTGGCAAGGCGCCATCGACCGCACGCGTCCCGCGCTGGAAGGCCTCGCCCAGCGCATCGAGCCGAAAGCCGGCTGGGCCGACCTGAAATTACCCGATGCCGAGAAGAATCTGCTGCAGCAGATCGCCGACCAGGTGGCCCATCGGGGCACGGTCTACGAAGACTGGGGTTTCCGCGATCGCATGAACCGCGGGCTCGCCATCACTGCGCTGTTCGCCGGCGAAAGTGGCACGGGCAAGACCATGGCAGCGGAAGTGCTGGCCAATCACCTGAAGCTGCCGCTCTACCGCATCGACCTCTCCGCCGTGGTCAGCAAGTACATCGGTGAGACGGAGAAGAACCTGGCGCGTCTGTTCGATGCGGCCGAGCAGGGTGGGGCAATCCTCTTCTTCGACGAAGCCGATGCGCTGTTCGGCCGCCGCAGCGAGGTGAAGGACAGTCACGACCGCTACGCCAACATCGAGGTGAATTACCTTCTGCAGCGGCTGGAATCGTTCAAGGGGCTGGCCATCCTCGCTACCAACATGAAGGGGGCGCTCGACGGCGCGTTCCTGCGCCGCATCCGCTTCGTAGTGAATTTCCCATTCCCGGGAGTAGCCGAACGGCAGGCCATCTGGTCTTCGGTGTTCCCCGCGCAGGCAGCGACCAACGCCCTGGACGTGGCCCGGCTTGCGCGGCTGGCGCTTAGCGGCGGTAGCATCCAGGGCATTGCATTGAATGCGGCTTTCATGGCTGCCCGCGCCGGTGTGCAGGTAGGCATGCCCTTGCTGCTGCAGGCGGCGCGCGAGGAGTTTCGCAAGCTCGACAAGCCGGTGAACGAAGCCGACTTCCATGTGCAAGGCAGCGGGGCATCGACATGAGCATCCACCTGCGTATCGATCGCCTGATCGTCGATCCGGCCTTGCTCGCGGGGGTAACACCCCGGCAGTTCCAAAAAGCGCTGCAGGCGGAGCTTGCCATGCACCTTGCAGGTCCAGATGCGCACGAAAGCCTAAAGGCACTGGGTAACGTTCCCGCGTTGCCAACGACCACTGCCGGCCACGTGGGTAAACCGCTGGCCATCGGCGTGGGCGCGAGCCTCGCTGGGGCGATGGGCATCTCCCGGAGTCCGCGCCGTGGCTAACGCAAGCCTCCAATCCGCCGGACCGGTACGGACGATCGACCCAGGCCATGTGCTTCGTCGCAAATGTGCCTGCGGCACGCACACGGTAGCCGGTGGTGAGTGCGATGCATGCAAGAGGGACAAACTCCAGCGTAAGTCGATAAGTGGTGGGGCACCATCATCGGTGCCGTCCAGTGTCCACCATGTGCTCAGTTCGACAGGTGCGGCGCTTTCCACCGGGGTCCGCGCTCATTTCGAGCACGGCTTTGGCCACGATTTCAGCCATGTTCGCGTCCACGACGACAGCGCCGCGGCGCGCTCAGCGGCCGATGTCGATGCCCTGGCCTATACGGTGGGCTCGCACGTGGTCTTCGGCGCGGGCCAGTTCTCCCCAGGATCCCCAAACGGACGTCATCTGCTTGCCCATGAACTGGCTCACGTGGTGCAGCAGCGAGGAGATCATCTGCAGCACCAGGCCACATCCGCGCTCGTCATCGGCGGAGCAGGGGATGCGGCGGAGAAGGAGGCCGATGCCGCTGCCCACCTCGTCACCGTCGGTGGTACGGCGGCTGGGCTATCGCCCGGACCCCAGGTACTGCAACGCGAACCACGGCCGGGGCAAAGGGTCGTGCCACCGGCGCCGCCCGGGCAAGTGCACCCCAACGAGGGGGCACATCAGGATAAACCGGATACCGATGCCGCCGGGAAGGATGCCGAACTCAAGCGATGCATGAAAGGCACCGACGGCATTCCAGATGCTTGCCCGCAGCCGCCCCTTGCCTGGTCGGATTTCAAGGCCGACGATTCCATCGGCTGGCCTGCCCAGGTGCAGCCGGAGTTAAAACCCAAGGTCATGGATCCGGCGGCCGCGTCTTGCGTGGAACGCGTTCTCGGCTGGTCCCCGGAACGCACTCACGTGTTCCAGGCCGTGCTGGGTAAGGCGCAGGCGCGCAAGTTGACGTTGGGCATGCTCGACGACACCAAGAACGGGTGTGGAGCACTCTGGTCGCGGTGCCAGGACTATTTTGCCGGGGCAGGTGAACGGTCAGCTGCACCCTTCACCGTCACCGGGCGTACTCGAACGACCTGCCCGGCCACCGTGACAGTAGAAGGCATGCAGGCGAAGTCGTTCGAGGAATGCTCGGCACTTTCCAAACCGTGCCATGAGCGCGCCGAACTCGACCAGGCGCGCCTGCTTCGACACGAACAGGGCCACATGGACATCGCCTGCGTACTGGCGCGCAAGATCAACGCATCGATCGCGGCGGGTGCACAGGCATGCGCCTTCGATCAGACCGGAACGGACAAGTTGAACAAACTGACAAAGCAATATGACGACGAGACCAGGCACGGTTGCCTTCCAGGCAAGCAGGCAGGTTGGGAAACCAAGATCCGTCTGGGTCTTACCGACCAGACGGTCCGGCGCGGTGCGTGCCCCACGCCGCGTCCGCCACGGCCACCGCGAGGCGGCAGGCCAAGCGGGCGCGCTCCCGGGTCACGGCCGACCACCATGAGGTTGCCATGAGCGCCTTCCCCGGTTCCCCGCGCATCCTCAAGGGCGGCATCGTGCTGATCGATCCGGATACTTCCGCGGTCAGGCGCGTGGTGTCGCTGCAGTACAACCCCGACACACTCACGCGCACGTTGAGCGTGCAATCGATGGCTGCCGATGGCGGCGACCGTGCCGAGGTGTTGCGGCTGAAGGGACCGCCGGTGGAAACCTTCAAGCTGGAAGCCGAGATCGACGCTACCGACCAGCTGGAAACGCCCGACCAGTTCCCCGGTGCGGTGCAGTCGGGCATCTTTGCCCAGCTCGCCGCACTGGAGACCATGCTCTATCCGACATCGGCGCAGCTGCGTGCCAACGACGCGCTGGCCGCGGCAGGCACGCTTGAGATCGTGCCAGTGGAAACGCCGCTGGCGTTGTTCGTCTGGAGCGCATCGCGCATCGTGCCGGTGCGCATCACCGAGTTCAGCGTGACCGAAGAAGCCTTCGATCCATCGCTCAATCCCATTCGCGCCCGGGTATCGCTTGGATTCCGCGTGTTGTCCGTGACCGATGTGCCCACCGGCCACAAGGCCGCGGGGCTGTTCATGAATTACCTCCAGCAGAAGGAAAAGCTCGCCGGCAGTTTCACCGCTGCGCCGCTTTCCGCGCTGGGCGTGACGGGGGTGCCTTAGATGGTCACGATTGCCGCCAACAGCCGATACCTCACCACGCCGACGGCCACCTTCACCCAGGCCGACGGCACGCCGGTCGTTTACTTCACGCGGCGCTTCGTTCCGCAGCCAGGGAAATTCGCCACGATGCAGTGGCACGTGGTGAAGCAGGGCGAACGCCTGGACCAGATCGCCTGGGCTGCCTTCGGCGACGCGGAACTGTTCTGGCGCATCTGCGATGCCAACCGTACGCTCCGGCCCGAAGACCTCACCGATGAGATCGGTACCCGCCTCCGCATCACCTTGCCTGAAGGCGTACCGGGAGTGGGCGATGCTTAAGGGCGTACACCTGACCTTGATGGTGGGGCCCGTGGTGCCGATCCCGGTGCCACAGGTGGTGCTTGATGCCCTGACTGATGTCGAGGTGGTGGCACCGGACGAGGCCGCCGGTGCCTTCACCCTGACGTTCTCAATGAGCGTGCGCTCGCCGCTTCATACCCTGTTCCTGCTCAGCGGCGGGGCAGTCATCCCGTTGCTGCGGGTGATTCTGGTGGCCACGGTGAACGGCTCGCCCACGGTGCTGATCGATGGGGTGGTCACGCGTACGGAAATCCTTCCTGGTTCCGACGCGCGGCATACCAGCCTGCAGGTGACCGGTGACGACCTCACCGCAGTGATGCAGCAGTTGCTGTTCTCCGGCATCCCGGGCACGCCGTATCCAGCGATGCCGGCGGAAGCCGTGGTAGCGCTGATACTGGCCAAGTATGCGTTCCTGGGTGTGATACCGATGGTGCTGCCGAGCATCGCGCTGGATGTGCCCATCCCCACCAACCGCGTTCCCAGCCAGCGGGGTAACGACCTGGAGTACATCCGCGTGCTCGCCGAGCGCGTGGGTTATGTCTTCTACATCGACCCGGGTCCGGCTCCTGGCATGAGCCTGGCCTACTGGGGACCGAAGGTGAAGGTGGGTGCACCGCAGCCGGCGCTGAACGTGGACATGGATGCGGCCAGCAACGTGGACTCCTTGAGCTTCAGTTACCAGGGCAATGCCCGCAGCCTGCCGCTGGTGTACATCCAGAACGAACAGACCAAGGTCCCGCTGCCGATCCCGATTCCCGACATCGGACCGCTGAACCCGCCGCTTGGCCTGATCGATCCGCCTCCGCAAACACTGAGGCCACTACCTGAGACGGCGAAGTATTCCCCCGTGCGGGCGATGT
The DNA here is from genome assembly GCF_036499745.1 of Pinirhizobacter sp. Lineage (NCBI taxonomy): Bacteria > Pseudomonadati > Pseudomonadota > Gammaproteobacteria > Lysobacterales > Rhodanobacteraceae > Pinirhizobacter > Pinirhizobacter sp. The sequence continues at coordinate 89,956 of NZ_DASYDG010000050.1, read as the reverse complement.
TGCTGGGCATGGCGGAGGCGGCGAAATCTGCCGACACCGTCACCGGGCGCGGCAGCCTGGATGTCACCCGCTACGGCCGGGTGCTGAAGTCGCGGCAGCTGGTGGGCGTGCGCGGGGCAGGGCCCGCATTCGATGGCCTGCATTATGTCAGCGAGGTGCGGCACACCATCCGCCGCGGTGAGTACAAGCAGGCTTTCACCTTGTCCCGGAAGGGACTTCTTTCCACCGTGCCGGCAGTACCGGCATGAACGCCATCCGGGAGCAAGCGCGCTTGGACAAGTATTACGGCAAGTACCGCGGCACCGTGGTCAACAATGTCGACCCCGAACAGCGCGGCCGCATCATGGCCATCGTGCCTGATGTCGCGGGTGTTATTCCCGGTAGCTGGGCCTTGCCGTGCGTGGCCTTCGCGGGCAAGCAGAGTGGCGTGTACGTGGTGCCCCAGGTGGGCGCCGGCGTGTGGATCGAGTTCGAACAGGGCGATCCGGATTACCCGATCTGGACCGGCGGCTTCTGGGGCTCGGCGGCCGAAGTGCCGACCTTGGCGGTGGCAGGCAATCCGGTGAGCCCGAGCGTGATCCTGGCATCGGGGTTGCTGAACTCGATCAGCATCAGTGACGTTCCGGGACCCGCCGGCGGCATCATGATCAAGGCGATCAGCGGCGCCATGATCCTGGTCAACGAGATCGGCATCACCATCTCCAACGGGCAGGGCGCGAGCATCGTGATGACGGGGCCGACGGTGAACGTCAACAACGGCGCGCTGGCGATTACGTGAGGGAATGACCATGCCCGGACCCCTCATTCATGTCGGTGCCACCGTGATGTGCATGCACGCAGGGCAGGCGCAGCCAACGACTCCCAACGCGCGCGTTACGGTAAGCGGGCAGGCGACGGTCACCATGGCTCCGCCCTGGACTGTCACCGGCTGCATCCTGCCTCCGCCCAGCGCCGGCAACGGCCCCTGCATCACGGCGCAGTTCACCACCGCCGCCACCAGGGTCACGTCCAGCGGCCAACCGCTGCTGTTGTTCGACAGCCAGGCCATGTGTGCGCCCACGGCCACGCCGCTGATGATCATGGCCGGCCAGACCCGCGCGGTGGCGCAGTGAGGACGCGATGAACATCCACTATCCCTTTGCCTTTGATCGACGTGGCCGGGTGGCGGAAACACCCCGCGACGACCACGTGCGCGACATGATCGAACAGCTGCTCTTCACCGGCCCCGGGGAACGGGTGAATCGTCCGGATTTCGGCAGCGGCCTGCAGCAGCTGGTGTTCGCGCCCAACAGCGTGGAACTGGCGGCAGCGTTGCAGTTCACCATGCAGGCGTCGCTGCAGCGCTGGCTGGGTGACGTGATCAGTGTGGATGCCTTAAGTGTGGATGTGCGTGACGCCACGCTTGATGTTGCGTTGTCGTACACCATCCTTGCCACCGGTGAAGTGCGCAACGATATGCTGTCCAGGAGCGTGTCGTGAATGCCGCGCTGGACCGTTGCCTGGCTTCGCCAGCCTGCGCGTTGCCCTTGCGACGCCTGAAACTTCTGGGCGGTGAATCGCTTAACGGTATCGACTACGTAGAGGTGGGCGAGGACGGCACCAGCCTGTGCGTGCACCTCTTCGGCGCCATCCCGCAAGGCTTGGGCGTGGCCAACGTACGCATCGAAGGTGGTGACCGCATCACCGGGCTGAAGGCGCTCAGCGTCACACCGGAGACCGAGCCGGACCTGCATGACGATCCGTGCCTGCGCGTCATGTTGGACCGACAGGGTGACCACACGGCGTATTGCCTGTGCCTGGTCGATGCCGGTTCCGGCGCCGACCCTGCGACATGGCAGCCATTGGCAGGCTTCGATCCGCGCCATGCCTGCACCACCTTGCGCTTCCGCCTGGATTGCGGACGCGACCTGGACTGTGCCGCCGCTGCGCCATGCGTGCCCGAACCTGCACCCGGGCCTGCCATCGATTACCTGGCCCGCGACTTCGAGGGCTTCCGCCAGATGTTCCTGGACCGGCTGGCGGTATCGATGCCCTCGTGGAAGGAACGGCATATTCCCGACATCGGCATCGCCCTGGTGGAGGTGCTGGCCTATACGGCGGACTACCTGGCGTACTACCAGGACGCCGTGGCTACCGAGGCCTACCTGGATACCTCGCGCCGGCGGATCTCCGTGCGACGTCATGCGCGCCTGGTCGACTATGTCATGCATGAGGGTTGCAACGCCCGCGCCTTCGTCACCATCGCCCACGAGGGCGACGACTTCGACCTGGTGCTCGGCGATACGCTATTGCTCGCCCCGCCTGCCGATGCGCGCGATGCCAAGCCGGGTGCGATCGACCCGGCTGCGCTTGCTGCTGCACGCACGGCCGGTGCCACGGTCTACGCGCCGATGGTGCTCGACGGACAGGCGACGCGCACGATCGTCGCCGCTCACTCCACGATCCACATATATACATGGGGCGACGAACTGTGTTGCCTGCACAAGGGCGCCACGCGCGCAACGCTGGTGGACGGTAGCGCACCCAACCCCGACGGCGGCGGTGGTCGTGCGTTGAAGCTGGCCGTCGGCGACTTCATCGTGTTCGAGGAAGTGCTGGGAATAGTCACGGGCAATCCTGCCGATGCGGACCCTGCCCATCGCCAGGTCGTGCGACTGACGGCGGTGGAGCCTTCGCAGGATCCCCTCGATGGCACACCCCTGGTGGACGTCACCTGGGATGCGTGCGACACACTCACCTTTGACCTGTGCCTGTCGATCCGGCGCGCATCACCGGACTGTTCGCTGGTCACCGGGGTAAGCGTGGTTCGGGGCAATGTGTTGCTGGTGGATCACGGCGACGATGGCAATACCGACACCTGGACGGTGCCGGGTGCGCCGACACCCGGATGCTGCCACTGCGAGGGTGCGGTGGTGGATGTGACGTATGGTGCGCAGCGCGACGACCACGTGGTTCCCGGTACACCGCTGACCTTCGCTGAAGCCCAGCCTGCCGGAGCACCGGTTTGCAAGCTGTTGCAACGTGACCCGCGGCAGGCCCGGCCCGGGATCAGCGTGGCATCGTCAGGTTCCACGTGGGCTGCGCAGGGTGATCTGCTTTCAAGCGCGCCGGATGATCGCCAGTTCGTGGTCGAGATCGACGATGAGGCCCGCACGCACCTGCGTTTCGGCGATGGCGCGAATGGCCGCCGGCCCCAGGCGGGCGATGTATTTACTGCCACGCCACGCCTTGGCAACGGGCCAGCTGGCAATGTTGGCGCAGACAGCATCATCTGGATAGCCTCCAGAACCGGAACGCTTGGGCTTGATCTGCGCCCGCGCAATCCGATCGCAGCCACCGGTGGCACCGCCGCTGAAACACTGGCGGAGGTGAAGGCATACGCACCAGGCGCGTTCCGGGCGGTGCCCTTGCGGGCCATCGTGCCGGCCGACTACGCCGCATTCGCCCAGCAGGTGGCCGGGGTACAGGGGGCCAGTTGCGCCATGGCATGGACGGGCAGTGGCTACGAGGCCCGGGTATCGGTAGATCCCTTGGGTACCGAAGTGATGCCGGTATCGCTTGCGCCGCTGGTGCGTGCGGACCTTTGGCGCTATCGCCGCATCGGCCACGACGTGGCTGTGGTGCCGGCCCGCTATGTACCAGTGCTGGTGGAGGTGTTCGTCTGCGTGTTGCCCGACTTCATCGTGGCCCACGTCAAGGCGGCGCTCATCGAGCGATTCGGCAACCGGCGCCGCAGCGACGGAACCCTGGGCTTCTTCCACCCTGATCGCTTGAACCTGGGAGCGCCGGTGCTCGCTAGCGCGATCATCGCCCAGGCCCAGGCCGTAACGGGCGTGGCCCACGTTGAGTTGCGCACCTTGGTACGGCAGGAAATCGGTACCTCGGGAGATATTCCCGCCGACGGGATACTCCATCTGGCGCCCGACGAAGTGGCGCAAGCCGACAATGACCCCGACCACCCGGACCACGGGCGGATCGCCTTCACCTTTGGAGGTGGCCGATGAGCTGCTGCAGCGCTTGTGGCGCCCACGCCTGTGCCTGCGGGTGCGGCGCGCCGGCACGTACGCCCCTTGCCGTGTACAACCGTCCGGGGCTCGACACCATCGCCTGGCGCGTGGGCACCTACGGCGATTTCCGCGCGACGATGCAGATGGACCTTTCGGGCGCCGCGTATCCGGCGCTCTCTGCCTTGCGCACGCGTGAGTCGGACGACCCGGTGATGGCCCTGGTCGACGCGTGGTCCGCCGGCGCGGATGTACTCACGTTTTATGGTGAGCGCATCGCCAATGAAGGCTACCTGCGCACGGCCACCGAGCGGCGGTCGGTGCTGGAACTGGCCCGCCTGGTCGACTACCGGCCGCGGCCCGGCGTGGCCGCCAGCGTCTACCTGGCCTTTACTGTCGACGACAATGCCGGCGCGGTCACTATCACCGCCGGATCACCGGCGCAATCGGTGCCCGGGCCGGGCGAGCAGATGCAGACGTTCGAGACAGCCGAGGCGCTCGATGCCAGGCCAGTATGGAATGCGCTATTGCCGCGGATGACGCAGCCTCAGCTGGTGTCGCGGGACAATCTCGATGCGCTCGATTCGATGTACTTCACAAGCGACGCAAACGATCTCAAGCAGGGTCAATGGCTGGTCTTCGATTTCGATGATGGCCAGATGCCTGCCGTGCGCAAGATCGCATCGGTGACGGTCGACCATGCCGCCAAACGCACGATCGTAGGCTTCGAAGCGGTCGCAGGGACGGCTGCGATGGGTGTCATGGCCATGGTGCGCGGCCAGACACCGTTCCAGACCCTGATCGATTCATTGACACGGCCGCCAACGCTGCAGCCGGCCAATGCGCTACGACTGTCCAGGAGCATCGAGGGGGCGCTGGGCAAGGGCAGCGATGCCCGACCGCAGTTGCTGCAACTGTTCCAGCCGCGCCTGGTGGGCACGCTCTATAACGCGTGGGGTGGCCTGGCCTCGCCGCGCGGCAGCGCCCAGGTGCAGCGAATTTACGTGCAGCGTGTGTCGGCGCCGAGGTTCGGGTACAACGCTGCCGTTCCGATGAAGATCAAGACGGCATCGGATGGAACAGTAACGACGTCGCCCACGGGCGTCGATTGGCCGGTGGATGGGTCGGAGGGTACCGATACCTTTTTCCTCGACAATGCTTACGACGGCATCCAGCCGGGTACCTATGTGGTACAGACGGATCCGACTGCGACGCAGCCGATCGTGCGCCGCATTGCCACTGTGTCGGTCCATCCGCGCACGGCCTATGGCATCCCGGGCAAGACCACGGAACTGACCCTTGAACCTGTACAGGATTCATCGCCTGCCCGGGCCATCGCGATGATTGCCGCTCCGGCAAAGACCATCGCCACCACCATCCGCGTCCAGCAACTGTCGGTGAAGGGCGAGCTCCTGACGCTGGCCGACGTGCCCATTGCCACCGACGTCGGCGGCGCACCGGCAAGTGCCACGCGCCTGGCACTGGAGCAGGTGGTGGATGGGCTTCAAGGAGGCCGGTGGCTCATCGTCCAGGGCGTGCGAAGCGACCTTCCCGGCAGTGCGCAGGTGGTTTCATCCGAACTGGTGATGGTGGAGGCGGTGGAGCAGGGTATCGACCCGGCCTTGCCGGGTGATTCGCTGCACAGCACGCTGGTGCTTGCCAACGAAGGTATTGCCTACGGCTACCGCCGCGACACGGTGAAGATCCTCGCCAACGTGGTCCGCGCAACGCATGGGCAATCACGCACGGAAGTGCTGGGTAACGGTGATGGTGCACAGGCTATGCAGGCGTTTGTGCTGAAGCAGCCACCGCTGACCTTTACCTCAGCTTCGAACCCCGACGGCGTGGCCAGCTCCCTGCAGGTGCGCGTGGACAACCTGGAATGGCACGAGGTACGCAACATGGCATTCGCTGCCGCGGTGGACCGCAGTTTCGTCACCCGTACGGCGGATGATGGCAAGACCACGGTGACGTTCGGCGATGGCGTGCACGGCCGGCGTCTTTCCACCGGCGCTGCCAACGTGGTGGCCCGCTACCGCAACGGCATAGGCAGTCCAGGCAATGTGGCGGCGGGCCAGGTGAGCCTGCTTGCCAGCCGGCCCCTGGGCGTGAAGGACGTCATCAATCCGCTGCCGGCATCGGGCGGCGCGGACCCGGAGACGCGCGACCAGGCACGCGGGAATGTTCCCTTGGCCGTCATGGCGCTGGATCGGCTGGTCTCGGTTCCCGACTATGCGAATTTCTCGCGGGCGTTCGGCGGCGTGGGCAAGGCAGCAGCGGTGGCGTTGGCCGGGGGCGTGCGCGTAACCGTTGCAGGGGCAGGCGATATTCGCATCGATACCACATCAGATGTTTATCGTAACTTGCTGTCTTCGCTGCAAATTTACGGTGATCCGTCGTTGCCGGTGGCACTGGATGTCCGCGAGCTGTTGGCTCTGTCGCTGAGCGCGAAGGTGGGCCTGGCGGCGGACTACGCCTGGGAGTTCGTCGAGCCGGTCATCCGTGACACCCTGCTGGACGCCTTCGGCTTCGAGCGCTCGGCACTGGCCCGCAACGTCTACCTGAGCCAGGTGATCGCGTGCATCCAGGGTGTACCGGGCGTGGCCTGGGTGGACGTCGATGCCTTCGACACCCTCGACGAGTCGACGGTGCTTGCAAGCCTTGCCGACGGCGGAGATGACGACCTGCCCGATGTCCCGGGCCTCGTGCAGCGCGTACTGGTTCAGCCCGCGCGGCTGGATACCCAGGGCCAGGCGCTGTCAGCTCAGCTGGCGTACTTCCTGCCCAACGTTCCCGATACCTTGCTGTTGCAGGAGGCCATCCCATGAGCCTGAGTCCTGATCGTCTTTACGACCTGCTGCCTGCCATCTACCGCGCCCGGGATGAGGAAGAAGGTTTTCCGTTGCGCGATTTCCTCCGCGTATTGGCCGCCCAGGCCAATGTGGTGGAAGAGGACATCGGGCGCCTCTACGACAACTGGTTCATCGAAACCTGCGACGACTGGGTAGTGCCCTATCTGGCGGACCTGCTCGGTTACTCGCCGTTGCCGGAAGCTGCCACCCTGGATGGCAGCGAGCCGGCGCTCGGCCGAGCCCTGAGTCCCCGCAGCGACGTCGCCCACACCATCGATGCACGCCGCCGCAAGGGCACGTTGTCCCTGCTGGAAGACCTCTCCCGCGACGCCGCGGGATGGCCCGGACGGGCAGTGGAATTCCGCACGAAGCTGGGCTGCACGCAGCACCTGGATCATCAGCATCCCAACCGCGGAGCCACCATCGACGTGCGTCGTCCCGGTCCACTGCAGCTGCTGCGTTTCGCGCGCGGCGCCTTCGATCCATGGGCCCATCGCGTAGATGTAAGGCGACTGGGCAGCCAGCGCCGCCGTGGGCGCTTCAATATTCCCGATGTCGGGATCTTCGCCTTCCGCTTGCGTAGCTATCCCGTAACCACGACACCCGCCTATTGCGTCGAAGAAAGTGGCCCACAGTGCTACACCTTCAGCGTCCTGGGCCATGATACGACCTTGTTCCAGTTGCCCGTGGCGGAGCCGTCGCCCACGCATATCGCGGGCGAGGCGAACCTGCCGGTACCGTTGCGCCGCTACCGCTTCGCGCTTCGCGGAGACGCTGCTGATTACTCGCGCGTGTCGCCGGAACTCTACGGTGAGGGCAAGAGCGTGCAGGTGTTCGCGCCGGACTGGCCTGCCAAGGGACAGGGCATGCCGGTGCCGATCGGCGCCCTGATCGCCGCCAACCTGGACGACTGGCAATATCAGGTACCGCGCAACCACCTTGCGCTCGATCCCCACACCGGGCGCCTGCAGTTTCCTGCCAACCAGAGGCCCAAGCGTGGCGTCTGGGTCAGCTACTACCAAGGCTTCGCAGGCGACATCGGGGGCGGGGAATATGCGCGCCCCCTGGTGTCGCTCGACGGCGCTTCGTTGTACGTGGTGCACACCGCAACGCCCCTGACGCCGCTGGCTGATCCCCTGCCGGAAAACCACTTCGCTTCCATCAAGGACGCGCTTCAGGCGTGGGCCTCCGCCAAGACCGCCACGCCATCGGCACGGGCCCTGGTGATCGAGTTGGCCGAAAGCGGCCTCTATGACGGTGGCCTGGACATCCAGCTCGAAGAAGGCGAAGCGATCCAGATCCGTGCCGCAGAGCGGACGCGACCCGTACTTCGCCTGCTGGACGTGCACGCGAGCCGACCGGACGCGTTGAGCATTGGTGGCCTGGCCGGAAGCCGCTTCATCCTCGACGGCCTGCTGGTGATGGGCCGCGGCGTGGAAGTGCGCGGGCCGCAGGAAGACGATCCGAACGCCATGCCGGGCGACCTGTGTGAACTGGTGATCCGCCACTGCACCCTGGTGCCGGGCTGGTCGTTGCATTGCGATTGTGATCCGAAGCGCCCCGGTGAGCCCAGCATTACGCTCGATGGCACCACCGCCTCGCTACGCGTGGAAAACAGCATCCTTGGACCGGTCTCGGTGGTATCGCCGGCCCGCCGTACTGAGCCGGTGGATATCAGTTTCTGCAATAGCATCCTGGATGCCACCGGTTCCGCGCGCGTGGCACTGGGTGCACCGGACGAAGCTGTTGCACACGCCAGTGTCGTTTTTCGCCGGTGCTCGGTGATCGGGCTGACGCAGGTCCACGCGCTGGCATTTGCCGAAGACAGCATCTTCGGAAGCACCGTGCGCGTGTTGCGCCGACAGGTGGGATGCGTTCGCTTCTGCTTCGTGCCATCGGGCTCGCGTACACCGCCGCGTTTCCATTGCCAGCCCGATCTTGCCGTGGCGGCAGCGACACCGGCAGCGAAGGCAGCAACGCTAGTGCGCGTACTTCCTGAATTTCGAAGCCTGCGCTATGGCTCGCCGCACTATATGCGCCTGGACGATGCCTGTTGCCAGGAAATTGTCACCGGGGCCTCCGATGCCGCTTCGATGGGCGCATGGCACGACCTTTTCGAACCGCAGCGGCAGGCCAACCTTGCCGCGCGCCTTGGTGAATCCGTGCCGGCAGGGGCGGACGCCGGAATCATCTTCGCCAGTTAGGAGAGCACCATGAAAGGCGACTTCGCCAGGGTCACCTTCGACCCCACGCGGCATTTCAGCCAGGTCTTCCAGCAGCAGGGAAGGGTACAACTGGAATCGGACTGGAATGAGCAGGCCACCATCGGGCTGTACTTGCTGCGCACCATGGTGACGGACCTGGTCGGCCCCTGCTGGGCCGCCGGTACGGGCTTTTCGATCACGCGGCAGAACCTGCTGGCGAACTGGCAACTGTCGCCGGGGCACTTCTATGTCGATGGCATTCTGTGCCAGAACGAAGCGGCATGTACCGTGGCGACCCAGCCGTATGCGCCCACGCCCGGCAACGGTTTCGACCTTGCCGAGCCGCCCACGGGGTTCGTCGTGTGGCTGGACGTGTGGGAGCGGCACCTTTCTGCCATTGAAGCACCATCGATCCTGGACGCGGCCCTCGAGGGCGTCGACACCGCGACGCGCGCGCAGGTGGTGTGGCAGCTTCGGCTCACTGATTCCGCCGCGCTCGGGCCGCAACTGGATGTGCTGGCCGTGGCGTTGAAGCTGCGTATGGGCGGTGACCTCTCCGATGCAGACAAGGCAATGCTGCAGCAGCAGATCAATGAGCTCGCCGCCTTGCGCCGAAGCCTGGATGCCGGGCAGGACGACCCCTGCACCATCTTGCGCGCCGTGCTCAACGCCCGCGCCACGTATGCATGGCCGCGCCTGCGCGCGCAGGCAGGTCCTGTGGATAGCGATGACGACCCTTGCGTGATCGCCGCCGACGCCCGCTACCGGGGACTTGAGAACCAGCTTTATCGCGTGGAGATCCACGATGGCGCCTCGATCGGGCCCAATGGCGCGGCCGTGGGGGCGACCTTCAAGTGGTCGCGCGAGAACGGCTCGGTGATATTCCCGGTCACAGCAGCCGCGGGCGGATCGGCGCAGGATGGCTCGCCGCAACTGGTAGTGGGCCTGGGCAACCTTGGCCGCGACCAGCGCCTTGGCCTGGCCGCCAACGAGTGGGTGGAGGTGCTCGACGACAACGTGACGCTGTCGCAACTGGCCGCTCCCTTGCTGCAGATCGTGGCCATCGATGCTTCCAGCCGCACGGTTACCCTGCAGGGGCGCAAGGGCGACACGATTGCGTTGCCGTCGCTTGATCCCGGCAGGCACGCGTTGCTCCGCCGCTGGGACCAGCAGGACGGTGTATCCGCCGATGGTGTATTGCCCGTCGCCGAAGGCGGCTGGATCATCCTTGAGGATGGCCTGCAGGTGTGGTTCGAGCCCGGCGGTGCCTACGAGACGGGCGATTACTGGCAGGTGCCCGCGCGCGTGGCCGGGAATGGCAGCCTTGATTGGTCCACGACCAACGGCGCACCAGACGCGGTGAAATCCCGCGGTATGCATCATCGCGCAGCCCTTGGTGTTTCCACCCTTCGTGCGAATTACACCGAGTGCTGCTGCCGTGTCGTTTCGTTGTGCGAGCAGATGCGGGCGGCGAGCGGGGCGAAGAAGACGACCCCAGGGACAGTCACGCCAGCGCCATCGAAACCCCTGGTGCCCTTGACACCGGGAAAGCTGGTGGGGCCGACGAAGACGGCCAAGGCGGCGGTGAAAGTTAGGAAGGCGACCAAAGCAACCAAAGCCGTGAAGTCAACCAAGGCTGTCAAGCCGACACGCAGAGGGCGCTAAAGCTGCAGCCTGTACTAGAGACCCTTCACCAAGGCAATAATGCCCACGAGTAGCATCAGGGTGCTTAGCCTTGCGAAGAGGTGGCCACGTCGGTCATAGCCGTGGGCCATCACGGCTCCGCGTATTTCGCCGAAGCTGTTTCGCAACAGGCGATGATTTAGCCAAAGACTGGTAGCGGCGAAAATACCCCCGGCGCCGAAGCAGGCCGGTACGACCGAGTGCTCCCTGAGAGAGAAGACAATCAGACCTGCACCCATAACAAGTCCAGATCCGATCAGTACCCATGCAGTACGTTTGCCCATGGCTTGAGCCTGCTTGGCGAGAATGGTCGGATGCTACGCCGCTTCGCTGCCCTCGCGCGAACGCGTCGATATTGTCAATCGCAACATCCTGCGATCACCCTTCGCCATCCTGTGGGAAACTTCGCCTATCCGAACGCAGTGGACAAGGACGGTAGATGCGGATCGCCATCGTGGGCTATGGAACGGCTGGACAGGCTTCAGCGTTATTGTTGTCGGGGCAAGGACACCAGATCACGGTATTCGAGCAGGCGTTCGCTCCAGGCCCGGTGGGCGCGGGCTTCCTGCTGCAGCCCACGGGCCTGGCCGTGCTCGCCCGGCTCGGCTTGCACGAACAGGCGCTTGCCCAGGGCCAGCGCATTGATGAGCTCCATGGCAGTACGCCTCGCGGCCGGGCGGTGATGGCGATGCGCTACGCAGACCATCGCGAAGGATGCTTCGGATTGGGGATGACCCGCGGCGCCTTGTTCGAGACACTGAGGCAGGCATGGACGGGCGCGGCTGGCATCCGCACAGGCATCCGGATTGAACGCTACGATCCCGCCACGCGCACGTTGCACGACGCCGAAGGCCGTGTGCATGCCGCCTCCAGCCGCACCCGGTGCGCTAGCCGCTGAATAGCGTTGCCACCCACTCGGCGAACACGCGCACGCGGGCGATGTTCTGGCGGCCCGGTGGGAACACCAGGTAGGCGGGTATCGGATCGGGCTGGAAGTCGTCGAGCAACGACACCAGCCGGCCCGACGCAATATAGGGATCGGCGGCGAACGCCAGCGTCTGCACAAGCCCCAACCCCGACACGGCAGCCGCCACGTGGGTGTTGCTTTCGTTCACAACGACTTCCGCCGTGGCATTGATCTCGACGGTTGCGCCGGCCACCTTGAAGCGCAACGGGGTGATCTGGCCGCTTCGCGCCGAGAAATAACCGACCACGGCGTGGCCGTCATGCAGGATGTCATTCGGAACTGACGGTGTGCCGGCTTTGGCAAGATACGCGGGCGTGGCGCACGTGCGAAAGGCCAGCGTACCCAGCTTGCGTACTACCAGGCTTCCATCGTCAGCAGTGCTGCGCACGGCGCAATCGATATTCTCGCCAATCAGGTCCGTGGTTCGATCGGTCACCCCCAGTTGCACGCGAATGCCCGGATAACGCGCGCGGAACTGGCCGAGCTTTGGCAGGATGATGCCGCTGGCCACCGACCCACCCGTGTCGACGCGGAGGGTGCCTTGCGGGTTCGAACCACCCGCGACCAGTGTGGTTTCCAGGTCGTCGAGATCACCCAGGATCGAGCGAGTGCGTTCGTAATATTCAGCGCCCTCGACGGTCACCGTGACGCGGCGCGTGGTTCGTTGCAGCAGGCGTACCCCAAGCGAGGCTTCCAGGGCCTGGATCATCTTGGTCACCGAGGCATTTGGCAACTGCATGGAAGTAGCGGCCCGGGTGAAGCTTCCCGTCTCGACGACGCGGCCGAAGGCGCGGATGGCGGCCAGGCGATCCATGAGGCACCTATTATTTCCGTGGGGAAATAATGATTACACGGAATGTCCGTTTATTCGCTGGGTGGCAATAAATACCTTGTGGACAACGGGGCGCGCTTCGCCCCATCCACAGGACCATCCGCCATGAACAACCCACTTTCCAATGTCCATGCCAGCCGGCATGCCGGCAAGGTCGCCCTCGTCACCGGGGGCAGCTCCGGCCTTGGCCTTGCCACGGCAACGCGCCTGGTAGCCGAAGGCGCCATCGTCTACATCACCGGCCGTCGCCAGGCAGAGCTCGATGTTGCCGTGCATACGATCGGCAAGGGCGTCACGGCCATCCAGGGTGACATCAGCTCCAACGCCGACCTGGAACGCATCTTCCGCACCATCGGCGAGCGTCACGCCAAACTCGACATTCTCTTCGCCAATGCCGGCGGTGGCGCCTTCGCCCCATTGGGCCAGGTGACGGAGGAGCAATTCGACAAGTACTTCGGCATCAACGTCAAAGGCACGCTCTTTACCGTGCAGAAGGCGATCGAGCTCATGGGCCCCGGCGCGGCCATCGTGGTCAATGGCTCGATGGTGTCGATCAAGGGCGCCCCTGCGTTTGGCGTATACGCCGCGACCAAGGCGGCGCTTCGGTCTTTCGTACGTAGCTGGGCATCGGACCTGAAGGGTCGGGATATCCGCGTGAACATCGTGGCGCCGGGGACGATCGTCACTCCCGGCTACAAGAGTGAGCTTGGCATGTCCGACGAAGATATCGCCATCTTCAGCAAGCACACCGCCGAGATCACACCGCTGGGCCGCGTTGGCCAGCCGGATGAAGTAGCGGCCGCGGTGAGTTTCCTGGCCTCGGACGAGGCCAGCTACATCACCGGCATCGAGCTCTTCATCGACGGTGGCCAGGCACAAGTCTGATGCTCCAGGCAGTGTCCGCCGGGCAGGGGAATCTGTCCGCGGACACCGGCCCACACCAACGGTTTGCGGTTTTTCCCCGGATCCACGCAAATGGCCCGTGGCACGGCAGTTGCAATGCCACGGCATGGGCGCGGGATGCGCGGGAGGGACGGACATGTTCGCTTACAACCTGGAGATGGCCCTGCGCAGCCTGAAGCGGAACCGTGCGCTCACGCTGCTGATGGTGCTGGCGATCGCGCTGGGGATCGGGGCGAGCATGACCACGCTCACCGTGCTGCACGTGCTGTCCGGCGACCCGATTCCCGGTAGCAGCGCCCAGCTCTACTACCCGCAGCTGGACCCGCGTGACATGGACGGCTACACGCCCACCAGCAAGCCGCCGGAGCAGCTTTCCTGGCCCGACGGCATGTACCTGCTCAAGGCGGCCCGGGGCAGCCACCAGGCGCTGATGACCGGTGGCGCGGTACCGATCCAGTCCACGCAGTCGACCATCGAGCCGTTCTTCGAGGACGCGCGATACACCACGGCCGATTTCTTCCCGATGTTCAACGTGCCCTTCATCTTCGGCCACGCCTGGACCGCGGCCGAAGACCAGGCCAAGGCCCGCGTGGCGGTGATCACCCGCGATCTTAACGACAAGCTCTTCAGCGGCAAGGACAGCACGGGGCAGTCGCTGCGCGTGAACGGACACGATCTGCGCATCATCGGCGTGATCGATAATTGGCGCCCGAACCCGCATTTCTACGACCTCAACATGAGCACGTTCTCGGAGAAGGAGAACGTCTTCATACCCTTGTTCACCTCCCGCGACCTGTTGCTCGAGCGCAATGGATCGTCAGACTGCTGGGGCACTGACGGCAACGACGGCGACCACATGGAAACGTCCGAGTGTGTATGGCTGCAGTTCTGGGTACAGCTCGATTCACCCGCCAAGGCTGCTGCCTACAAGGAATTCCTGGTCCATTACAGCCAGGAGCAGAAGGCCCTGGGCCGGTTCCAGCGCCCGCCGAACGTGGTTTTGCCCAACTTGATGCAATGGCTGGACATCAACAAGGTAGTGCCGGGCGATGTCCGCCTGCAGGTATGGCTGGCCCTGGGCTTCCTGGTGGTGTGCCTGGTCAATACGGTGGGATTGATGCTGGCCAAGTTCCTGCGCCGGGCCTCCGAACTTGGTGTGCGCCGCGCCCTGGGTGCGTCACGCCGGGTGATCTTCGCCCAACTGCTGGTGGAAGCGGGCCTGGTGGGCCTGGTGGGAGGCGCCGGCGGCCTGCTGCTGTCGCTGCTGGGCTTGTGGCTGGTGCGCCTGCAACCTTCCGATTATGCCTCGCTGGCCCATCTGGACCTGCCGATGCTCCTGGCGACTTTCCTGCTGGCGGTATCGGCCACCCTCGTCGCCGGCCTGCTGCCTGCCTGGCGCGCGTGCCAGGTGGTGCCCGCCCTTCAACTCAAGAGCAACTAGGGGAACCAGGATGGACATCATGCCGATTCTTGCCTCGTTGCGGCATCACAAGATCACCGCGTTGCTGGTGATCCTGGAGATCGCCCTTACCTGCGCCATCGTCTGTAACTCGGTGTTCCTCATTTCCCAGCGCATCGACCGCATGAACATCCCCAGCGGGATCGCGGAAAACGAAGTGATCCGGGTGCAGACAGCCGACATCGGACGTCGCGCCGACACCATGGCACGCGCCGAGGAAGACCTCGCCGCCATCAAGAAGATCGCCGGCGTCAAGGCCGTGGCACTGAGCAACCAGGTACCCTTCGGGCGTTCGTCCAACAACAGCACGATCAAACTCGACCCCACCCAGAAGAACGAATCGCTCAACGCCACCATCTACCAGGGCCAGGATGTTGTCCAGGCGTTGGGTGCGCAAGTGATTGCCGGCCGCGACCTTACCCACGAGGACAACGTGGATTTCTCGGTGGCGGTTGCCTCGAAGCTAAAGATCATTCCCAAGGTGGTCGTGATCTCAAGCGGCATGGCCGAAAAGCTCTGGCCGGGCCAGAATGCCGTCGGCAAGACGATTTACATGGGCGACAAGCCGATGATGGTGGTAGGGGTGTTGAGGCACCTGGTGCGGCCTTCCATATGGGACTGGCATACCGCCGACTACAGCATCGTCTTACCCCTGCGCATCGGCGCCACCCCTGGCACGAACTACATTATCCGTACCTCACCGGCTGATCGCGAGCGCGTACTCCAGCAAGCCGTCGCTGCACTCAAGGTGACCAATCCGAACCGCATCATCCTGAAGAAAAGCACGTTCGATGAAGTGCGTCGCACTTACTTCCAGGACGACCGCGCCATGATCGGACTGCTGGTGGGGGTTTGCATTGCGCTACTGGTGGTCACCGCACTGGGCATCGTGGGCCTGGGAAGTTTCTGGGTGGCGCAGAGGCGCCGGCAGATCGGCGTGCGCCGCGCGCTGGGCGCCACGCGCGCGAATATCCTGCATTACTTCCAGACCGAGAATTTCATCCTGACCACCGTGGGCATCGCCAGCGGCGCCGCCCTGGCATATGGCGTGAACGGATTGTTGATGCAGCACTACGAACTGCCACGCCTTCCCGGTGCGTATCCGGTGGCCGGGGCCATCCTGCTGTGGATCGTGGGCCAGGCCGCGGTGCTGTGGCCGGCCATGCGTGCAGCGGCGGTGCCTCCGGTGGTGGCCACGCGCAGCTCATAGCTGCGATTCGAACGGCCGCGTCAGCACCTCGCCAAGTTTTTGCCAGGCCGGGCGCTGCTTCCACATGTCGAGGGTGTAACGCCGGGCATGGCGCAGGTCAGCCTCCATCATGTCGGTCATCGTGCGGGCGAAGTCGTCCGAATAGACATTCAGGCTTGCCTCGTCATTGAGGTTGAATGAGCGCATGTCGAAGTTGGTGGAACCCACCGATACCATGTGACGGTCCATGATCAGGACCTTGTTGTGCATCATGGTGGGCTGGTACTCATAGATTTCCACACCTGCCGCCAGAAGTTTGCCCCAGGTACGCCTGGAAGCCATGCGCACGAGCTTCGAATCGATATAGCGGCCCGGTACCAGGATGCGAATGCGCGCCCCGCGATCCCTGGCGCCAAGAATCGCATTGAGGGTGATGCTGTCGGGAATAAAATACGAGGCCTGCAGATCGAAGCTTTCCACCACCGCGGCGATGGCAAGCAGGTACATCATGTGCATGCTTGAGTTGCCGCCGGCAGCGGGCGAGCTGACGAACAAGTGCATCGCATGGTCGCCTGCCGGCCCAAGCACGGGATAATAACCATCGCTGTGCTGCACGGTACCTGTGGTCTTGATCCAGTTGTCCATGAAGCAGGCCTGCATCTGCGCCACCACCGGGCCTTCCACACGGAAGTGCACATCGCGCCAGTGGCCGGGGTCCTGGGCGTGCCCCGTCCACTGGTCGGCGATACCGACGCCACCGGTGAAGCCGATGCGCCCGTCCACCACCAGCATCTTCCTGTGCGTGCGGTTGTTCATGCGGGCCATGGTGTACCAGCGCAGCGGATGGTAGCGCTCCACTTCCACGCCACCGTCGCGAAGTTCTTCCAGCAGGCGCTTGTCCATCTTTTCGCTGCCGGCCCAGTCCAGCATCACGTGCACGGTGACGCCGGCCAGCGAACGCTCCTTCAGTGCGTCGGCGAACTTCTTGCCGATATCCCCCGACCAGTAGATATAGGTTTCGAATGTGATGGTGCGTGTGGCTGAAGCAATGGCTGCCAGCATGGCCGGGAATATCTCCTCGCCGTTTTGCAGCGGCAGGACGCGGTTTCCCTCCAATATGTCCGGGCCCAGCATGGCGTCCATTTCCAGGCGGAACGGGGGGTCGCGCACGGCATGGCAGTGTTCGACCGGAAAGCGCACGGCTTTCTCGGGCTTATGGAAGTTCACCGCAATGACGATGACCATGGCAGTAACCAACGCGGTGATGACGATCGCGGTCCACATGAATGGCCGGTTCCCTCGGGCTTGGAGCGTGCAGGGTAGCCGGGCAGGGTACAAGGTGAGGTGAGCGTCCGCAGGCCGCCGCTTGCCCCCCGGTTGTCTTGCGTGTTATTCCAGTGCGTGGTGTTTCGCGGTTGCGAACTCCGCGGCATCAGTGTGGCAGGGGTGGGATATGAAGGAGAATGCGACGTGAAACGCTTGAACCGGTCGGCCCTGCTGCTGGCCCTGTTGCTCATCGCCGCGCCTTGCGCTTTCGCCGATCCCACGCCACGGGCGGCCACACAGTCCAGTCCATGGCTGTTCGTATCCACCGGCTTCGCGCCCACCGAAACCGGCATGCCCTATGTGGGCAATGGTTACTTCAGCCAGAGAATTCCACCGGCCGGCGCCGGATACCTTGCCGGGGTCGGCCGCACCAACTGGCCGATCGATGCCGTCCGCGGCGTGCAGTCGCTCCTGGCCGGCTTCTACGCCTCAGGCAAGTTCTCCAACTTCTATCCCGACGAAACCAAGCGCGTGCCGGCACTGCTGCCCACGTGGAGTTCGTTGGATTTCGCATCCCCGTCCGGGCAATACACTGCTTCGACCGCGAAGCTTACCGACATCGACGGTTACCGCCAGGTGCAGGACCTGCGTACCGGGCAGATCACCACCTCCGGTACCTGGAAAGCACCGGGTGGCGAAACCACGGCCTTCCAGTATCGAGTGTTCACCAGCCGCGCACGCAAGCATGTGGGTATCGTTGAACTGCGGTTGACGCCGAACTGGAATGGCACGCTGAAGGTGACCGGGTGGTTCGATGGCGCCGGTGCGGCACGCCTTGCCGCTGGCAACGCACAGGTAGACACCCGTGCACACCGCACGACGCTCACGGCCAGCACGGCGGGTACCCGGCTGGGCCTGGTGATGACCTCGATCCTGCGTCTGCAGGGCGACGCCACGATGACCGGCGAGGCCACGGCTACGGGCAAGCCCTTGAGCGGCGGCGAACGGGTGAGCGTGGCGGCGAAAACCGGGCAGACCTATACCTTCACCAAGTACGTGGCCGTCGCCACCTCGAAGGATTCGCCCGATCCAGCCACCGTGGCGGCAACCGAAGCACAGGCAGCCGCCAGTGCGGGGGGTGATGCCGTGCTTGCCGAAAGCCGCTCCGCCTGGGACAAGATCTGGCAGGGCGACATCGTGGTCGACGGCGCACCACAACTGCAGAACGTGGTGCGCTCAGGCATCTACAACCTCTACGCCAGCATCCGTGACGATGCACCCGGCGTGCTCGGTCCGTCCGGCCTCAGCAGCGACAGCTACGCTGGCATGGCCTTCTGGGATTCAGACACCTGGATGATGCCCGCACTTCTGGCCGTGCATCCGGACATTGCCCGGTCCATGGTCGATTACCGCTTCGACACCCTTGCCGCGGCAAAGAAGAACGCAAGCGCCAATGGCCACATGGGCGCGTATTACCCGTGGACGGCGGCCGACGACGGCTCCATCCATGAAGACTGCTACGGCACCAGGGCGGATGACAACGACAAGATCCTCGCCGACCCGAATTACAGCTGTAGCCAGGAATTCCACTTGCAGGCCGACGTTGCCATGGCGCAGTGGAACTACTTCGCGGCCACGGGCGACCGCGCGTGGCTGGCTTCGAAGGGTTTCCCGGTGCTGGCGGCCATCGCTGATTTCTGGACCAGCGTGGCGACACCGGTCGCCAATGGGGGCTTCGCGGTGAACAACGTGCAGCCGCCCGACGAAGACCATTTCGGCGTGAACAACTCCGCCTATACCAATGCCGCCGCCTCGCAGGCGATCAAGCATGCCATCGCTGCGGCGGGCCTGTTGGGCAAGCCCGTGCAGCCGCGCTGGCAGGAAGTGGCCGACGGCCTGGTCAAGACCATACCCTTCGACGCAGTGAACCAGCGCCATCTGGAATACGACGGCTATGACGGATCCACTGTCAAACAGGCCGACGTGGTGCTGATGACCTATCCGCTGCATTACCCGATGCCTGCCCAGGTGGCGCTGAACGACATCAACTATTACGTGCCGCGTACCCGTGCCAACGGGCCGGCCATGACCGATGCCATTCATTCGATCGCGACGTCCGCGCTGGACCTGCCTGGATGCGCGGCCTACACGTTCATGATCCGCAGCTACCTGCCGCAGCTGCACGAACCGTTCTTCCAGACCAGCGAAACCACCGAAGGCGGCCCGTTGAATTTCCTTACCGGTACCGGTGGCGTGCTGCAGCAGTTCCTTTATGGCTTCAGTGGGCTGCGATTCGGTCCCGATGCCATCGAACTGGATCCCAGCCTTCCGCCGCAGTTGCAGGGGCTGACATTGAAAGGCCTGCAGTGGCAGGGCCGCGTGTTCGCCATGCGCATCACCCGTGACAAGACCACAGTGACGCTGGCCTCGGGCAAGGCGATCCCGGTGACCACCCGCGCCGGCAAGCGAATGCTCGAGTCAGGCACACCACTGGTGCTCGATACCCGCAAGCCCGATCTTCAACCCACCGATAACCTGGCTCGTTGCCAGGCCACGTCGGCCACTTCGGCGATCGCCGCCAACCCCCCGGTGGCCGCGGTGGATGGTTCGATCGCCACCAGCTGGATGCCGGTGGCCGGGAAGGGCACGCTTAACATCGCCCTGGGCAAGCCCGCGGTGATCACGAGCGTGCAGTTGACGCGAGGTGCCGGCGAGACGTTCCACTACACCGTGGATGCTTCCAGCGATGGCCAGACATGGTGGCCGGTGGGATCAACGCCTGTCCACGCCGCCGGTGATGTGGACACCATTACCGCGGCGGGGGGCGGCAAAAGTGCGCGGTTCCTGCGCGTGGTGGTGGATGGCAAGGCACCGGCCCACGTGGTTGAGGTTTCAGTTAGCGGCGGGAGCCATCCATGAGGAGGTCGGCTTTTGCATCCATCTGTTGCATGGCCCAAGGGCGGAATTAAGGCCTGATTCCTCACCGCAAGAAATTGCTGTTGGTGGTGAGCGGCCGGCGTGCGGCTGCGGGCTGCCATCCGTACACGTAACCCACAACTTCATGAACCCATGCGCAACATGATGTTGCGATGCATGATGACAGCGGCAAATTCCTTCGCGCATGCTCCATTTGCAGCGCCGAGGGGGGCGCTTTCATCGGCTCTGGGGAGAATTGATGGAACATCGTTGCTTGTCGCACGTGCTCACCGTGCGCTCCTTCCGTCTGCGTCCAAGGCCGCTTTCCGCCGCCTGCGCCACGGCCCTACTGCTGGCTTTCATCGCCCCGGGCGCCCTGGCGCAGGACACTGCCCAGCCACCACCTGCCAACGACAACACGACCCAGACGACCCCGCCTGCCGGCAAGACCCCGGCCAAGGTCGACAAGAAGAACCAGAAGAAATCCGAAGATTCCGTCAGCAATCTCGATGCCGTGATCGTCACCGGCATCCAGGGCAGTATCCAGAGCTCGCTGAAGGCCAAGGAGAATTCCAACAGCATCATCGAGGCGATCTCGGCCGAGGACATCGGCAAGCTGCCTGATTCGTCCATCGCCGAAAGCCTGTCCCGCCTGGCGGGCCTGGCCACCCAGCGTGTGGCCGGACGCGCGGACATGATTTCCATCCGCGGTACCTCGCCGGACTTCACCGGTACGACCCTCAACGGCCGGGAGCAAGCCACGATCGGCGAGAACCGTGGCGTGGAGTTCGACCAGTATCCCTCCGAGCTCATCAGCGGCGCGGCCGTCTACAAGACGCCCGACGCCACGCTGATCGGTCAGGGCCTTTCCGGCACGGTGGACCTCCATACCATCAAGCCGCTGGATCTCCCCCAGCGCACCATCGCCATGAACCTTCGTGGCGAACACACCACCAATGGCGAGTTGAACCCTGCCAGCGGCGTCAACACCTGGGGTCACCGCGCGAGCTTCTCGTATATCGACCAGTTCTTCGACCACACCCTCGGTGTGGCGGTGGGCGTAGCGCAGTTGGACTCGCCCATCCAGGAACGGCAGTACCAGGCGTGGTGGTGGGCGAACAACAATGGCCCGGACGGCGCGGAAGGCATCTGGGGTGCCCCGCATACGCCGGGACTTCCCGATGGCGTGATCTCCCAAGAAGGCATGCAGGTTCGCGCCCGTAGCGAGCGTCAACTGCGCAACGGCCTGATGACGGTGATCGAGTGGGCGCCCGGTGACAACTACCACTCCACCCTCGACCTGTACTACTCCACCTTCAACCAGCGCCAGATCACCAATGGCGTGCAGTGGACGAGCAGCCCGTACGACAACGTCTCGTATTCCGATGTCGGCATTACCCCGAAACTGCCGTATCCGATCGTCACCTCCGGCACCATCAGCGGCCTGAAGCCCGTCCTGCAGAACGAATACAACAAAGAGCACGACAAGCTGTTCTCGGCCGGCTGGAACAACCAGTACGACTTCGGCAACGACTGGCTGGCCACGGCCGACCTGTCGTATTCGTCGGCCAAGGTCAACCTGCACGATGCCTACCTGTTCTCAGGCCTGGCCGGCGGCGCCACCACCACATCCGCGTTTTCCAACCATGCGGACAATGGGTATCCATACTTTACCCCCGGCGTCGATCTTGCCGATCCGGCCAATGTCGGCTTCACCGATCCGCTCAATTACGGCTACAACGGACGCGAGGAATTCGACAAGCAGAAGGACACGATCAAGGCGATCCGCCTGGAAATGAGCCATCCGGTGGGTTGGATCTTCTCCACGGTCGACTTCGGCGTGGACTATTCGGACCGGAAGAAAACCAAGACCGCCGACGTCAACTTCGCTTTCCTCAACGGCAATGGCTCCACCCAGGACACCTACGACAACAACATCTTCGCGCCGGTCAACCCGTCGTACCTGTACAACCCCAGCTACGTTGGCTACGGCGGCATTCCCGGAGCATTGAACTACGACGTGCTCAATGCGCTGCGCAGCCAGTTCTACCTGGTGCCACGCAATGGCGCGGGCGATTACTCGCGGAATTACACGATCGAGGAAAAGGTCCCGGTTGCCTACGCCAGGTTCAACATCGACACCACCGTGGGCGATATTCCCCTGGGTGGCAACGTCGGCCTGCAGGCGGTGCATACCGACCAGTCGTCGGATGCTTTGCAGACCAATGGCGATACCCTTGCCGGCCACATTTCCGACGGGACCAAGTACAACAAGTTCCTGCCCAGCCTTAACCTGAAGGCCACGATCGGCGAGCGGCAATACCTTCGCTTCGGCTTCGCCAAGACGATGACGCGTGGCCGCATCGACGACGAGAAGGTGGCGACCTCAGCTGGCGTGGCGCAGATCCAGGATGGCCCGCAAGCGGGGCAGGTGCTGTGGTCGGGCAGCGGCGGCAATCCGAAACTCAAACCCTACGTGGCCGTGGGCACGGATCTTTCCTGGGAGAAATACTTCGGCAAGGCCAGCTTTGTCGGCGCCGCGGTGTTTCACAAGAACCTGCTGAACTATATCTACAACAAGACTGTCCTCGACCACGACTTTTCCAAGAACATCAACGACACTCCCACCCTGGTACCGTCATCGAACATCGGCTCGTTCACGCTGCCGGAAAACGGCACGGGCGGCAAGATCGACGGCGTGGAGCTACAGGCCAACCTGGAAGGCGCCGTCGTGGCCCGCGCGCTGGACGGCTTCGGCATCGGCGGTAATTTCTCGCTGACGAACAGTTCCATCCCGGTCAGTTCGGTGTCGTCCATCCCCGGAGGACCCAAGACTCTTCCGGGGTTGTCGCGCAAAGTGGCGAACCTCGCCATTTATTATGAGAAATATGGGTTCTCCTTCCGCGTGGCCGAACGCTATCGCTCGGCATTCACCGGCGAGGCGGTGGCACTGTTCGACCAGTTGGGCTATCAGCAGATCCTGGCCGACAAGCAGACCGACGTCCAGGCCGGCTATGCCTTCGACCAGGGCCGCTGGAGTGGTTTGTCGATCCTGCTGCAGGTCGTCAATGCCACCAATGCTCCCTACAAGACCGTACAGATTTCCGGACTTCCCAACGGCACGCAGGTGATGCGCCCACTGGATTTCAATTCCTGGGGCCGCACGGTGATGTTCGGCGTCAACTACAAGCTTTGATGCACATTTCCGGCGTTACGAACTCGTAACGCCGGCAGGTGTTGAATGCGTGGACCTTTACATGGAGGCACGCTCATGAAGATGCGGATCAGTGTGATCGCCCTTGCCTGTGCAGGTGCATTGCTCGCAATGGCTGGTAGTGCTACAGCACAGGACTTGAGCAAGCTCGGCGGCATGCTCGGTGGCGGCGGCACGTCGATGAAGTCCGGAAGCATGGGCAATGTCTCGGGCCTGCTGCAGTATTGCGTACAGAACAATTACCTGGGTGGAAATTCCGGTGCCGCGGGAATCAAGGACAAGCTCCTTGGCAAGATGGGCGGTGCCTCATCCACACCCATGGCCGGTGGCGATACCTCGGCCAGCAAGGGCAACATGTTGTCAAAGCTTACCGGCGGGTCAAACGCCAGCGCGCAGGGCGGTGGTACTTCCACCAGCGATCCGGGCTACCTGAGCGGTGCGAAAGGCATCCTGCAGGGTGGTAACGGCCAGTCGGTGGATTTGAACAGCCTCGGTGGCGGCAACAGCGATTTGAAGTCCAAGCTCACCACCAAGGTCTGCGATACGGTGCTCAAGCAAGGGAAATCATTCCTGGGCAAGTAATTCGATGCAGGTGCTGGCCATTACCTGCTTTCCATGGGCAGGCTACAGGGTGACATGGAGGGAGAGTCGGTATTCGCGAGGCTGCCCGGGGTGCACCGTTACCCCGTCAGCCACCAGCGGGCTTGAAGGCGTTAACCGATAGTCCTGGTCGTAAGCGATGTCAAAGTACTTCCGGTCGAAGGCGTTCAGCACGTCCAGGGTCAATGCCACGCGGGGGGAGAATTCCCGCCGCAGGCGCAGGTTGGTGACCACCGAGGGTGGTGCGCGCAGCGAACCGTCTTGCGACAGCGGGTAGCCGCCGATGTACAGCGTCTTGATGTCCGCGCTCCATGGGCCGAGCCGGTGCAGGGTGATCCCGATCGAGCCCACCTTGCTTACGGCGTTGGGAATGCGGTCGCCGTCCTGGCCGTTTTCGTCGTCGTGGGCATAGCGAGCGTGGGTCCAGGCAAGGTCGGCGTCCAACAGCACATGGTCATTGATGATCCAGTGGTTGTTCCACTCCACCCCATGGCGCCGGCTGGCGCCGTTGATTTCGGTGCCGCCGGCGTCGGCGCCGTAGACCAGCTCCGAGTCGCTGTTGAGCTGCCACAGGGCAAGTGAACTCTGCAGACCGGCAATGATCTCGGTACGCACGCCCAGTTCCTCGCCCACGCTTCCCACCAGCGCCGGGGCACGGTGCAAGGGTTCGCCAGTGGTTTCGTCGAAGCGATTGACCACGCCACGGGCGTCGTTGCTGTGCAGGCCGCTGCCTGCGTTGAGAAAGAATTCGGTCTTTTGCCAAGGCCCGAACACCAGGGCGAGTTTGGGAGAGATGCGCTGGTCGTACACGCGCCCGTTATTGCGCGCAAAGGTTGCGGAATCCAGGTCCAGGGCGATCGCGTCCAGGCGTGCGCCGGCCAGGCTGCGAAACCATGGGGTCCAGGCGGTTGAGTTCTCCACATATAGGCCGGCTTCGGTTTCGCCGACCTGATTGTTGCTGACGGTGGCGAACGGTTGCCGGCCCTGCGAGTCCAGCAGGGACACGTGGATCTGGTCGTGGCGCAACTGGAGGCCGGCCTCGGTCGTTGTGTCGTGGCCGAACCAGGATCCTTCCCAGCCTTTAGCCAGGGTCGTCCCATAGATATTGCGCGCGTCGCGTTGGTTGAACTGGTCCCCGCGAACCGGGTCGTCCTCGAAATAGGTAAAGTTCGACCATAGCTGCAGGCGGTAATGCTCCAGGTAGGCTGAAGCCCTGAGGTAGCCATCGCGATCCTGGATATGCCATTGTCCGGACACGATGGCCCGCGCGGTACGGCCGCCGTCGGAAGGGTCCAGTGCGCAGAACCGGCACAGGGCACCGGACTGGATCAGTTCCAGTGGCACCTGGTCGGTGGAATTCCACCGGGCCGTGTAGACCAGGGTGTCGACCGACCAGCCATGTTGCGCATCGCCGTTTTCAAGGCGCGCGAAGCCGTTTGCCTTGCGCATGCGGTCGGGATGGCGCCAGGGTCCGTCCTCGCGTATGGATTCGACGGCACCAAGCAAGGTGGGACCCTGCGCGAGGGTGGTGGATCCTGCCAGCAAGGCGCGGCGATAGCCGTCGGTGCCGTACGTAAGATCGAGGATCGGCGCGGGCAGGGAGGAACGGTAATGAATGTCTGCGGATCCCGCCGATGAAAAGTCACCGTTGCCGGCAAAATACGGACCCTTCCGGTAGTCGATGCGTTCGACCAATTCGGGTATCAGGAAATTGATGTCACTGTAGCCCTGCCCATGCCCGTTGGTCGGCATGTTCACCGGTACGCCATCGACGGAGGTGGCGAAGTCGGTGCCATGATCGAGGTTGTAGCCGCGCGGGAAATACTGGTTGGCCTTGCCTTCGCCGGAGTGCTGGGTCACCACCAGCCCGGGAATGGCCTCCAGTATCTCGCCGGGTCGCAAGAGGGGGATGTCCTGCAACAGTGTGCCCAGGATCACGCCCTGCGAAGCGGCATTCGAGGTTCCCACGCCATTGTCGTAGTGGCCGACAACGTTCACCTGGGCAAGCGTGGCTGCCGATGAAGGGCTGGCCGGCGCATCGGCTGCTGTTGTCGTCGATGCGGCTACTGCCAGGCGCGGAGCGAACGCCGCCAGGCAGGTACACAGCACTCCGACGCAGGTCAAGGCGAATGAGGTCATGGTTCGGCCCCTAGTTCGGCAGGATCGATGCAAAACCCGGGATCACCACATCGAAGGCGCGTTCGATGAACCATCCCGCGGCAATGGCCACGATCAACCAGGAGCCCACGCGCACCACGCCGAACCGGTAGAAGCGTGTTAATCGCACCAGGAAGGCCAGCGGCAGGAACGCCAGCACGATCGCTTCCTGGCCAATTTCCACGCCTACGCTGAAACCACCGAGCGAGGCCGCCATGGCGCCCGGTGGCAGTTGCAGGCCGGTGAGTGCGCTGGCAAAACCCAAACCGTGGATGAAGCCGAAGGCGAAGGCAATCAACCACACACGGCGATGCACCAGCGGGTAGACGTTGTTCAACGCTGCCACCAGCACCGATAGCGCGATGCCTGATTCCACCAGCCGGCTAGGTACGTGCACGATGCCCAGCACCGCCAGCGATAAGGTGACCGAATGCGACACGCTGAAAGCCGAGACGATCTTGATCACGTCCACGCATGCTGGCCAGAAGCGGCGTACCAGCACGGCGGGGAACAGCAACGAGAGCAGGAAGAGGATATGGTCGGTGCCCGTCCAGATGTGCCACACGCCATCGACCAGGAAACTGGTGAATTCACTCCAGCGCCCAGGCTCGTGCAGGTCAAGGCTGGCTTGGGTATGCGATGGGCCCAATACGGCACCGGCGACTTTCGCGCCATCGTGGATGGTGACGATGCCACGATGGTACGGATCCACTTCGTACATGAGGTTGTAGACCACGGTCAGGCGGCTGGGTATGTTCTTGTCGCAGACGGCGTCGAAGGTGAGCACGTTATAGGTGCCATCGGTGTGCGCGTCGATCGCCTGGCCGGTGGCCTGCAGTTCGCAGGTCAAACCATCGCCCTTCACCACCAGGCGGGGCAGGGCGTAGGCTTCGATCGCTCCCTTATGCGCCTGCACTTCGCCCCAGGTGATCGCGCCATCGTGGTTGCTGTCGATGCCGATGGCGAAATCAAGGTCACGCAGGGCGATGTCCCACTGGCCATGCAAGCGGTGGGGGTCACCCGGGTCTGTCTTCAACGTCAGGTAGGCGTCGCTTTCCTTGTGGGCCATGGCATCGGGCGGCG
Organism: Pinirhizobacter sp.; assembly: GCF_036499745.1. NCBI lineage: Bacteria > Pseudomonadati > Pseudomonadota > Gammaproteobacteria > Lysobacterales > Rhodanobacteraceae > Pinirhizobacter > Pinirhizobacter sp. The sequence goes on along the minus strand of NZ_DASYDG010000050.1, from coordinate 62,627 downwards.
AGACAAGGCAGGCCGTCGCGATCAGCACGAGCGCGAACCACCTCATCGGCGTTTCGCCTTCGAGTCCACGGCTGCGGCCGTGGCCTGTTGTACCAGCGGGTCGAGGATCGGGTCAGACATGCCCGTTGCCCTGATGAAGTCGATCACTTCGCTGGCCGCCGCCGGATGGCCTGTGGCGATCGCGGCAGCAAGATAAGCGCGTGCATCCTTCGAGGCCCGTTGCACCTTCCAGTTTTCGCGGGCCAGGGTCAATGCGCCGTTGGCGTCCTGGTGCGCCACGCGTCGGAAGTCGGCCTCCTCACGCAGGAATACGTGGTCGCCGCGCTGGTCCATGGCAGCAAAGCGCGCATCCATCTGGGCGATGTCCTTCGCTGCATCCGGCGCGTTCATCATCACCTTCGCCGTCACGCGGACCAGGAACGAGGTATCGGAGGTCGGGTCGTCGGCTACCAACGCCAGCGCTTCCCGTGGCCGGCCCTGGCCGAGCAGGAATTCACCGTAGTCCGCCAACAGGAAATTATCTCCTGGCGTGAATTGCAGCGCCTGGCGGAAATGGCCGTCGGCGGCGGCCGCATCGCCCATGCGCGCCGCGGTGTCGGCCATCAGGCCTTCAATCCATGAATGAATGGCCGGTGGCGCCTTGGGGCCGGGATCCTGGACCAGGGTCAGCATGGCGTAGGCCTGGCGCGCATGGCCGTCGAGCGAGCGCAACGAAGCGCTGCATACAAGGCCCATGAAGTCGCCGCCGGTATTGGCCAGATGTACACATGCCTTGTTGGCGGTGCTGAAATCACCCTGCACCATGGCCACGGTGGCGAGCGTCAGCCACCCCTGCACGTTCCCGGGATCACGCTTGAGCACCTGGTCCAATTCCGTACGTGACGCGGCGAAGGCGTGGCGGCTTTGCTGCACGGTGGCATGCAGCAGAAGCACCGGTACAGGTGGATCGACGGCCTTCATGAAGGGATCGATCACCGCGATGGCCCGGCCAAGGTAACGGGCATCGCCCGTAGCGCGGCCGTAGTCGACGTAGGCCTTGGCAAGCGCCACGGCGCGTGCGGCGTCCCCGGGATGATGCGCGGCATCCTGGCGCAATGCTTCGAACTGGCGCACGCGCGGATCGGTCGCCGGCGGCACGTGTTGCAGCACCGTGTCGGCGCTTGCAGGAATATAGGGGCTGGTGTCCTGGGCCGAAGTGGGTAGCGGCATCCATGCCACCAACCACAGGGAAAAGATCAACCATGCGCCACCCCATGTGGGGCGTCGCATGGCGTAGCGGCGTTCGAAGTCGATGCCTGCGGGCATGGCCATGGGCGAACGTCGCCGGTTTGCTACTGGGCCGCGATCGGGGTGTTTACCGAGCCGGGAACCGGGGTGTTGAGATACGGGAAGTGGTCAAGGTAGGTATCGGCTGCCGATACCGCGCCGGTAACCGACGAGGTGGCCGCGGTTGGGCCAGCCGCACGAGCGCCATCGGTGAACGGCGCGCCTGCGTTGGGATCGGTGGTCTGCCCACCGCAGGTGCCGATGGCCGTGCTGCACAGCGCGCCTTCCTCGGCACGCAGGGCAATGTCGACCACGTCATCGACAGGGCGGCGTCCGTTGGGGAAGCCGGAGGTGTCGCCGCCGATCACGCCCAGGTCGTTCTGGGCTGCCGGTGCCTTGGCCGCGATCGAGGTGTTGAGGCGAAGCTCCTCGGCCGGGGTGACATGGGCCGGCTGGTTCAGGCCGGCAACGCCCGTCAGGAATACGCTTACCAGGTCCTGGCGTGGTGTCTGCGGCACGGCGGTGGCGAACAGCACGTTCAACAGCACAGGTACCGTCGGGTTGGTCACATAGCTGAGGAACTGGCGGTCCTGCGAGGGTGAACTGCCGTTGAACTTGTCCTTGTCCTTAAGCCCGATCACCAGTTCATTGACCAGTGGCGAGCCCAGGCGTGACACCTGGACGTAATCGGCAAAGCCATAAGGCTTGTCGCCGTTGTTCAGCACGCGGTAGCGAGGTGTGCTCGATGTGGTCCAGCCACCGATGATCGGCTGCTTGCTCGATGCCACCAGGCACGATGCCGGTACCTCCAGGGCGAGGGTGGTCACGTTCTTCTGTGTCAGTGCGTTGGGGGTGGAATCCCGGGCGCCGAGCGGGTTGAGGTTGACAAGGTCGAAGATCGCGCCGAGGTCGGCCACGAATCCATCCTTGCGCTGCCCGGCGAACACGCGACCGGGCGCTGCGCAGCCGGGGATCTTTACGTTATAGACGTAAGCGCTGGCATAACCTTCGTAGTTGGCGATGGACTTGTTGCCGATGTTGTCCACCGGCTTGGTAAACGTACTCGAGCCATTGGCGGTGTTCACCAGCGATTTCCCGCGCCAGAGCGAGTACTCGCCTTTCATTACTTCCACCGAATAGGTTTCGATCCGGTTGAGCTTGCTCTGGTCGGTGCTGGTGATGCCACCGATGTTGATCAGCGGCACGGCCTGGTTCTGGCCGCCGGCGGGAACGGAAAGATTCCTGGTGTTGTTGTTGAAGCGGAAGCGGAAGGTCAGGTCGGCGCGGCCATTGCCGCTATTGTCGATGTGGAAATCGTAGGCGGCATCTTCATCGAGCGAGTGGAAGTTAGGCCCGCTATAGGCGTCCTGCAGCGGGTCGTAGTTGGCCAACAAGGTCACATAGCCGGCCCGGTTGGCTTCGTAGCTCATGAACATGTAGAAATCGCTGGCATCGAGTTGCGGTTGGGTGGCGATGAACGGGGCCTCGCGATGGCTTGATGCCATCGCCCATGCCGGCGCCAGTCCCAGCGCAATGGCCATGCAGGTAAGTTTCAATTTCACGGTGGTACCTCACGTCGATCTCTCGGATGTGACCGCGGACGACCCGTCGAAGGCCGCGCCGCGGCTCCCTAACCACGGTCGATCTCCTGATCCTTCATCGATTCGTGCGTCTCACCGCCCCTGCCCACGGAAACACTGTCATCGACCCCCCGGTCACCTGCGCTTTCCTTGCGTAGACCCTATGGGTACGGAGCGGGACGCCAGGCGGATGCACACCGGGCATATCGTCTACCACTGCCGTCCGTTGGGTCACACCGTGGTGAATCCCGGCGGGCCGCCCATCGACAGCTCGAATGTTGCAGTTTTTTGACTAAATCGGGAATGTCCCCTATAAATCCGCACTATTCGTAGATATTAGTCGGGCAGGGGAATATGAAGTCGAAGTCGTGGGCATGGGCGCCTTTGCTGCTTGCCGTGCCGTTTTTCGCCATTGCCGCGGACGCTGCCAATGGCCCCTATGGGTTCGATAACTGGCCCACGCACTACGTCTTCGCCGATGGCACGGACCTGGGCATGTCGGTGAAATACCAATACGACGTCGATCGCTATTCCGGCAGCGATGGTGCCCTTGAGGACGCGCAGACCAACCGGCGCAAGGAGTTCGGTGCCTTCATCAAGAAGGCCGGCGTTTACGACGCCACTGCCGTCTATGACTTCCAGGCGAAGACCTGGCTTGACGTCTTCGCCCGCGTGCAGACCAAGGCCCTGTTCGGTACCGACATGGGTGCCTTGCGAGCCGGCTTTACCAAGACTCCCGTTGGATTCGAGGGCAACACCGGCACCGGTTCCACCACGTTCATGGAGACGGCGCTGCCGATCCAGGCCATCTATGCGTCACGCCGGGTTGGCGTGGATTGGGCCCTGGCGCGACCGTCATACATCATCAATCTCGGTTACTACACCGGCGGCGACCTGGGGGGCGATTCAGATGGGCACATGGCGGCCGGCCGTGTCGCCTGGACACCCTTCAATGCGCCGGGAAATGTGCTGCACCTGGGCGTTTCCGCATCGCGCGAAACGCCGGATTGGATCACCGACGGACGTGGCGTTGCAACGCCTCCAGGCGCACGGCTGCGCAGCAAACCGGAAGCCAGCCTCACCGATACGCGGCTGGTGGATTCGGGTGTCGTGGCCTTCACCGATTCGATCGACCGGCGTGGCCTGGAAGGGCTCATGATCGAAGGTCCCTGGTCCGTACAGGCTGAATACCTTCACGCCGACATCAATCGCCAGGGCGGCAGGCCCTCGTATTCGGCCGATGGTTACTACGCCTTTGTCAGCTGGGTGATCACCGGCGAATCGCGCGGCTATGCCGCGGGCAACGTCGCCGACGTCAAGCCCAAAGGGCCCTGGGGCGCCGTGGAACTTGCCCTGCGTTACAGCGAGCTCAACCTCGACGACGGCGCTAACCTCGGTGGCAAGGAGCACGACGTCACCTTCGGTGCGAACTGGTACATCAACCGTTATCTGAAGCTCCAGGGCAACTACGTGCATGCCGACAGCACTCGCCGCGACGTGGTGGTGGATCCCAACGTCCTGGAGTTTCGCGCGCAGGTGATGTTCTGATATCAATTCCCTGATCGGGGAATTGCTTCGGCGATTCCCATCGCCCGCGCAAAACGCGCGGCGATATCGCGCAGTTCCGCAGCGATCGGCGGATCGTCCAGGAGCTCAGCTTCCACGCCCGCCATGATCGCCAGGCTCGCCACGCCAAGGGTGGAATCAGCACCGGTGGTAAGGATGCACGTGCTCGTGGTCTCGGCCTCGAGCACACCGCACCAGCTGGGAATACGCAGGGAAAGTTCGCCAAGCGAGCCGCTCAGCCGCAGGCGGATGCGATGTTCGAATGGCGCGATGGCAATCGCCTGCTGAATATAGGCCGCAATACCCCCGGGAGGTTCGGACGGTTCGAAGGTGGATCCGGTCGCTTCCGCCGAACGAATCCGGTCGACACGAAAACTGCGCCAGTCGGCGCGTTCGACGTCCCACGCCACCAGGTACCAGCGGTGGCCCAGCCTTGCCAGTGAGCATGGTTCCACCGTCCGGCGGCTCACAACTCCTTCGTGGCTGGAGTATTCAAAGCGCAGGCGACGGTGATCGCGGCAGGCGGCAGCGACAGCGGTAAGTGTCGCGGCATCGGACAAAGGCCCCATCTCGTGCAAGCTGATCGTCACCGCCTGTATGGCGGTGGCGCGATCGCGCAGGCGCGTCGGCAACATCTGGCCAAGCTTCTGCAACAAGGATCGCGCGGCGGGTTCCAGGTTGCCCACCATGCCGCCGGCCGCATGCAGCGCCACCGACAAGGTCACCGCCTCGTCGTCGTCCAGCAGCACCGGTGGCATGGAGGGACCGCTACCCAGGGCGTAGCCACCCCCATGTCCTGCGCTGGCATGCACGGCGTAGCCAAGTGAACGCAGCTTGTCCACATCACGCCTCAACGTACGCGGGTCTATTTCGAGGCGGTTGGCGAGTTCCGTGCCCGCCCAGGCCTGCCGTTGCTGGAGCAGCGAGAGCAGCCGGAGCAGGCGGGCAGAGGTGGGGATCATGGGCAGAATTGTATCTTCGCGGACCGTTCCTGTCCGCAAAGCGCGCTTATCTTGGAGCTACCTACCCACGCACCGGAGCACCCTGATGGCTACTTCCACCCACACTGGCAGCTGCCATTGCCGTGCCGTCCGCTACCAGGCCGAACTGGACCTGGAAGCGGGCAGCGGCAAATGCAATTGTTCGATCTGCAGCAAGGTCCGGCTGTGGGGCGTGATCGTCAAACCCGACCAGTTCAAGCTGATCAGTGGCGAAGACGCCCTGTCCGATTATCAGTTCGGCACGCACAGCATGCACTGGCTGTTTTGCAGGCACTGCGGTGTGCATGCTTTCGGCAAGGGAAATATCGCCGAGCTTGGTGGGGAGTTCTTCTCGGTGAACGTGGCCAGCCTCGATGACATTACCCCCGAGGTGCTGGCGGCCATTCCCGTGAGGGTCGCCGACGGCCGCCACGACAACTGGATGGAGTCGCCCGCGGTCACTAGTTATCTCTGATTATCGGTGTAGGCGTTTACGGAAAGCCTTAGCACCATGATCAAAGTCCCACGGGATCGGAGCGACATGTGGTTCCCTTGCGGGGTCTGCCTGGAGCGCCAGGTGCCATCGCGCCGATCCACGCCATGCCCGAGCTTTCGAAGGACTTCATATCTTTACTGCAATACCTCGTGCCGGGCTTCATCGTGGCATGGGTGTTCTTTGGAATTACCGCATACTCAAAGCCGCTACAGTTCGAGAGGGTCGTCCAAGCGTTGGTGTATACCGTGCTGATCCAGGCATTGGTTACCCTGGAGAAAGGCGTGGCGTTGTTTTTCGGGCGGTGGATCATGATGGCATCGTGGACGAACGCATCGGATTTGCTCGCATCACTGGTTACCGCGTTCGTCCTGGGCTTCACGCTGTCGATTGCGGTCCATCGCGACTTTCCCTTTCGCCACCTGCGCAAGCGCGGCTATACGCTACGTTCGGGGCATCCGTGCCACTGGTATGCAGCGTTCTCCAGACACAACCGATACGTAGCCCTGCAACTGAAGGATGGAACCCGCGTCCTCGGATGGCCCAGCTGCTGGCCGATCCAGCCAGGCCAGGGACATTTCTTCATTACATCGGCGGCGCGAGCCGCAGGCCACGACCACCAGGACCTCCTCCACCTGGAGGGGATCCTGATCAACGCCGCGGACGTCGTGTTCGTGGAATTCTTCAAGGAAGAGGAGCCAAGCTGTTGAAAGACAAGTCCAAACGCAAGGATAGCGAGAATCCGTCCGACAACTTGTGGGAACGCTACTACAACGTCAATCCGCCACCTCATTATCCGAGGCCCCCGATGCCGCCGCCGCCGCCGATGCCCAGGCAGGGATCTATGCAACCCCTCCACATGTTGCCTCGATCTAAATGGCGAACATTGCTACGATCCGGAGCTGATGAGGGCTCGGAGATTCAATATGCGCTTTGGCAGGGTTTTGATGGGCATCACATTCGCCGCGGTGATTACCCCGTCTGCGTGGGCGGCCACGCCGCCGGCCGGGTACTCGGGTAATCCCGTGTTCCCCGGCTGGTACGCCGACCCTGAAGCGGCGATCTTCGACCACCAGTACTGGATCTATCCCACCACCTCGCTCAAGTACAGCGCGCAGGTGGGGTTCGATGCGTTCTCGTCGCCGGATCTGGTCCATTGGACCAAGCACCCGCAAGTGCTGGACATCAAAGATATCCCCTGGGCGAAGAAGGCGCTGTGGGCGCCGGCGATGATCGAGAAGGGCGGCAAGTACTACTTCTTCTTCGGCGCCAATGACATCCAGAGCGACAAGGAGCTCGGCGGCATCGGCGTGGCGGTGAGCGACAAGCCGGAGGGGCCGTTCAAGGATCTGCTGGGCAAGCCATTGATCGGCGCCTTCCACAACGGTGCGCAACCCATCGACCAGTTCGTCTTCAAGGACGATGACGGCACGTATTACATGATCTACGGCGGATGGAAGCACGCCAACATCGTCAAGCTCAAGCCTGACTTCACCGGCGTGGAGCCGATGGCCGATGGCACCACCTTCCGTGAAATTACCCCGGGGCCGGAATACGTCGAGGGACCGATGATGTTCAAGCGCAACGGCAAGTACTACCTGATGTGGTCCGAGGGCGGCTGGACGGGCCCTGACTATTCCGTGGCCTACGCCATTGCCGACAAGGTCACCGGTCCATTCAAGCGCATCGGCAAGATTCTTGAGCAGGATCCGAAAGTCGCCACGGGGGCAGGGCACAACTCCCTGTTCCATGTGGCCAGGAACGACAGCTGGTACATCGTCTATCACCGCCATCCGTTGGGCGATACCGTCGGCAACGACCGCGTGACCTGCATCGACCGCATGGTTTTCGACAAGAACGGCCACATCCTGCCGGTAAAGATCACCAACGAGGGCGTCAAGGCCAATCCGCTTCAGTGACCGCGTGTGCGCCGTGTGGCCACCGTCGGCATGGGTGTCTGTGGCGTCGGGTAGGTATCGCAAAGATAGTTCACGAATGCCGATACCTTCGGGCTTACCAGCCGGCGTGATGCATGCAGCACCCAGGCTTCCACCTGGCCATCGCGCATCTCACCCCAGGCAACCAGCCGTCCGCTGGCAAGGTCTTCATCAACGATCGAGCGTGCCATCATGGCCACGCCGGCGCCTTCGCGTACGGCCTCGCGTATCAGCAGCGGCGTGGAGAACCACATCACGCCATGTGGCCGGTAGGACATCTCACGCTTGCCGTCGATGACTGTCCACGATGATGGATCGTTGCCCGTGCGCAGCACCGCCGGTACGGGCGGCGCAGGTTTGCCGCGCGCGGCCTGGCCGGGCCGCGGTAGTGAAGGCGATGCCACCAGGGTAATGCCCGCGCGCAGGAAGCAACGGCCCACCAGGGTTTCGTCAGGCTTGGGGTTGACGCGCACCACCACGTCATAACCATCTTCGGCAAGATCGACGAAGCGGTCGTCGGCAGTCACATCGAGCTGGACATCCGGATAGGCCCTGGCGAAACCTGCCGCGATGCGACCCAGTGCCGCGTGCGCAAAGAACAGCGGCACGTTTACCCGTAGCCGGCCGCGTACCCGGCCCAGGCCCGCGGCCACATCGTTGCCGGCCTCGGCGATCTCACCGAGCAGGCCTTCGGTGCGTGCATGCAGCATCGCACCCTCGTCGGTAAGCCGCAGCGTTTGCGATCCGCGTTCGATCAGGCGCACGCCCAGGCTTTCTTCCAGGTCACGGACCCGGCGGGACAGTGTCGCCTTGGGTTGTCCTGTGGCGCGGCTGGCACGTCCGAAACCGCCATGAAGGGCCACCAGGTTGAAGTACGACAGTGCCGAGAGGTCCATCAAACTGTTCCATATTCGGGACGTGGTATCCAGATATTAGATCTTACGCATCGATTACGGAACACCTATCTTAAGGTCATTCCAAGCCAAAGGAGTTATCCCATGAGCATTCTCGTCACTGGCAGTACCGGCCGGATCGGTTCGCAGGTCGTTTCCAAGCTCGTCGCCAGCGGTTCCCAGGTTCGCGCCATGACGCGATCACCGGAGAAGGCGACATTTCCGGCGGGTGTCGAGGTGATCAAGGGCGACCTGCTCGACACCACCAGCGTTCGCGAAGCCCTGGCAGGTGTAAGCACACTGTTCCTGCTGGTCCCCAACTCGCCCGATGAAATTACCCAAGCCATGAATACCGTGGGCCTGGCGCAGGACGCCGGTGTGCGCGGCATCGTGTACCTGTCGGTGACGCGCAGTGATGTGTTCGCCGACGTCCCTCACTTCGCCTCCAAGCACGCGGTGGAACGGATGATGGCGCAGCGTGGCATCGGCGCTACCGTGTTGCGGCCGTCTTACTTCATCCAGAACGACCTTGGCCAGAAAGAACCCATGCTCGGTGGCGGGCTGTACGTATCCCCCATCGGCGACAAGGGCGTATCGATGGTGGACACCGACGACATCGCCGAAGCCGCCGCGCGCGAACTGCTTCGCCGCGAGAAGTCCGCCACGCCGCTGCCTACGGAAGTGTATGAGGTGGTGGGTCCCGACGCCCTGACCGGCGATGCCGTGGCGCGCATCTGGGCGGAGGCGTTGGGTCGCGAGGTGAAGTATGCCGGCGACGACCTCGATGCCATGGAGAACGCGATGAAGCGGTTCGCGCCTGGCTGGCTGGCCTACGACATGCGCCTGATGATGCATCGCTACCAACGTGATGGCGCGGCGGCCTCGACAGCCGATGTCGATCGCTTCACCCAGCTGCTGGGACGGGCACCACGCAGCTACCGTGACTTCGCGCAGGCCGCGGCGAAAGGTTGGAGCGCCTGATTGGGGATGGGCCCGGCGCACACGGCGCCGGGCCCATCTGTTCAGTCCAGCTTGTAATTGAGGTTCAGGAAGACCTCGCGGCCGTTGTACGTCGCTCCCTGCAGGTTCGAGATGTACTCGAAGCCACCCGCGTTATACGGGATCTCGCCAATGTTGTTGAAGATGTTGTTGACCTGAAGGCCGACACGGATCTTCGGCGAGAAGCGGTAACCCACCGAGCCGTTCCAGACGATCCAGGGTTTGAGGTCGTTGAGGTAGACCGAGCAGTCCGCATCACCCAGCGAGGGTTGGATGCCGTTGGCCAGGCGGCGACAGCTATTCCAGGCCGGCGCGCGTACCGAACCGTTGCGCTCGCCGTACAGCGAGGCATCCCAGGGGCCGTCACTCCAGGTCAATGTGCCGGTGATCTTGCTTGCCACATGCTGGTAGCGCGTGTTGAGCAGCGGATCGGTCGGCAGGATGCGCTCCTTATACGAGAGGTTGTTGGTGTACTCGAGGTCGAAGAAGAACTTGCCGTAGTCGTGGGTTTCGAAGTTGTAGCGCACCGAGGCATCGATGCCGCTTACGTAAAGCGAGCGTTCGTTGATCGGGCCGACGAAGATGTCGGTAATGTTGCCGGCGCCGTCGCGGTGTACATTTGCAATGGCAAGAGTGCAGTACTCCGAACCCGGTGTGTGGTCCGTGTATGCCTCACCGGTGATCTTCACGCCTGTTCGACAACCAGCCTCGTCGGTCAGAAGCGTTCCCTGATCAATGTAATTGATGGCATTTTTGATTCCCATGTGCCAGTAATCGGCGGCCACTGACAGGCCCTCGACACCGGGAATATCCCAGACGAAGCCATAGGTCCAGGAGTGGCCCGTTTCTGGCAAGAGGTTGCGGCTGCCACCAGAGTGCTGCGTAAAGTACGTGGAGTGTTGGCTAGCCTGGCACGAAGCATCGTGAGTCTGTGTGATACACAGGTAAGGATCGGAATAGATGCCCACCGGCACTTCCGAATCCGTCTGGTAGATCGCCTGCATGTCCGGCGCGTGGAAGTTGGTGCCATAGCTGCCGCGCAGCAGCAGGCTGTCGAAGGGACGAAACTCGATGCCGCTGCCCCAGGTGCGGGCGATGTTGGCGATCGATGCATCGCGGTACTGGTCGAAGCGGCCGGAGATGGTCCAGGTAATCATGGACGACAGCGGCACGCGGAATTCCGTGCCAACCGAATGTCGGGTACGCGTGCCGCCACCGGTGTTGTAATCCTGGAACGGGTCGCCGAACGTGGTGGTGCTGCCACGCGGGTCGGGCGACAGCTTGTAACCCTGGTAGTTCTCTTCAAGCACAGCCGCCCAACCTACGGGGCCGGCCCAGGTGTTGAAGAGGTCGCCGTTGATATTGAAGGTGGCCTGGTCCATCCAGGTGGCCGAACTGTTCTCGCCATTGACGCCGAAGGTGGAGTACTGGCCGGGAGTGATCGGGCTGTAGTAGCGCTGGGAGTTCAGTGCATAAGTGTCATAAGCGGTGCCGCCAACCGTCGTGGTGCCCAGGTTCGGCCCGAAGAAGAAATCGAACATGCCCTGTTCGTTCAGGCCCGTGTAGTCCTCGTGCACGATGTAGCGGGACGACCCCAGGTCCAGGTCCCAGTTGAACTTGCCATCGAAAATCGTGCCACGCACGCCCGTATGGAAATCCCAGTTGAGCTCGTGGTCGTGCGTGTTGCCATAGCCGCCGATTTCGTTGGGCGTGAGCTGGCGCAGGTAGTTGCTGATGACCTGGCCCGTAGTGCGATCGTAGAAATTGTTCGGTATGCCACCCATCGGATACAGGAAGGGCAGCTCGGTGTTCGAGGTGCCGATGGTCTGCCAGATACCCAGCGAAGCGTAGGCCTGCAGGCCGTTGCTGAAATCCTTCTCGCCGTAAATGTAGCCGTCGTTGCTCTGCAGTCCCGGGGTCAGCACCCAATTGCGGAAGAGGGCGTTCTGTTGGCAGAACGATCCACCGTCAGTCACCTGGTTCGGCAGCACGGTGTGGCCATCGGTGGCCACGGTGCGCTTGTGGTACAGGCTGAAATTGTTGCCGAACTGGTTGCAGGCACCGGCGGGCGGGGTGATGAATATGCCGTCGCTGTTGCCCAGCATCGCTCCGGGGTATTGCTGGAAGCCGAACAGGCGCTTGTTTTCATCCCAGGTGCCGTAGCCGGCGTCATCCTCTGAATCGGTATAGGGCCGGTCGCGACCCCAAAGCGGGCTGCGGTTGGTGTGTTGCAGGTTGTAGACCACATGCCAGTCGTCGCCGCTGCGGCCGCCGACCAGGTTGATGTCGCCATACTTGCGGCCGCCGCGCGTGGCACCGCCACCGGTGACTGTCAGGTCGTCACCCTGGTAGTTCTTCTTCAGGATGATATTGACCACACCGGCGATGGCATCCGAACCATAGATCGACGATGCGCCCGATGCCAGGACCTCCACCCGGTCGATCATGCCGCTGGGAATATTGTTGTAGTTCTGGAAGGTGCTCTTGCCATCAGCCGGCTGTGGATAGTCGGCCACGCGATGGCCGTTCACCAGAAGCAGGCTGTGGTCTGAACCTAAGTTGCGCAAATTCAGCTGGCGGGCATTGACCGAAGACGCACCCCAGCTTGGCGCGGTTTCCGCCGTCCCGGCCTGGGGGATGGACTGCGCAAATTCATTGAAGGTCTGGTAGCCCTGTGCCTTGATCTTCTCGCTGGTGACGATCAGCACCGGTGCCGGACCCTCGATCTCCGAACGGGGAATTCGTGAACCGGTCACCACCACCTTGTCCAGGTCCACCGCTTTCTGTTTCGACGCGTCGCCGGGTGGTTCAGTAGCGGGAGCCGGCGTGGACTGTTGGGCCAGCTGTGGCGAGGCGTCACCGGACGGCGCGGCAGCCGTCTGTGCGTACGCGTGGGGCGCGAGCAGCGCCAGGGCCAGCGAACTGGCCAGTGCACTCCGGCGCACGAGAATGTTTCTCATCGATTTATCCCCTCAATTGGTACCCGGCAGAAAACTGCCCCCCGGAGGCGAAGATATGAGGTAATTAAATCGTGGCAAGTTGCGATGCAACAATATTGAAATGTACCGGAGGTGCTATACCCGGCAGGGAAATCGCAAGATCTTGCGGCATAGCAGCGGCGATGGGAATTTCCAGTGTCGCGGGCTCATCGGGGGCTCGACCTGGCCCCGGGCGGGCGACGCGTGTCCGCGACTTAGTGATCGACACCGTGGGCGCGCAAGACATCGGCAATGTCGAACCGCCAGAGATTGCGGGACCCATTTAGTGGACCGGACAGGCGCGCCTGCAGCGATGGGGCCGTGTCCTGCTTCTTTGGGAAGGTGATCTCGGCGGCGCGGTCACTGGAGAGGTAGAGCTCGCCGAAGTGCCGCCCCAGCGAGGGAGCATTTTCCAGGGCCTTGCTATTGACCTCGCCACCCAGATGCTCCGGCTTGCCCCAGCTTCCATCGGCCTGGTGGAAAGCGATGTAGAGGTCCGCACGGCCAAGTGAATCACCTTCGTTGCCGGCGTATACGATGAATCGCTCCGCCGGATCGATGGCCGGATCCATGCGGTTGTTGGACACATCGCCCAAGGGAAGCTGTTCCGGCGTGGCATAACCGTCGCCCGTGCGGCGCGCCACATAGATCTGGTAAGCCTTGCCCGAGTCCGTGCGATGGGCCGAGAAATAGATATTCCCGTTGGCGGCAATGGATGGGTTGTAGATCATCGCGCCGTCGTTCAGGGCACCGTCCACGTGCACGGGTGCATCCCATCCACCACCGGCTTTGGCCTGGACGTACCACAGGTTCGTTCCTGCGAAATCGTGGCCGGCCATGCTGGCGGTGATCGGAGCAGCGCCTGCATGGGCCGGCCGGTTGGAAACGAAGTACAGTCGCTTGCCGTCGGGCGACAGTGTGGGTTCGGAGTCGTGCCACTGGCCGGAGAAGGGTGCAACGTCGGGCGCACTCCAGATCCGGCCGCGCCGGTGCGCAACCATGACCGTGTCGTCGGTCTCGCCCAGATCCGATCGCATGAAGAACAAGGTGTTGCCGTCGGCAGACATGGCGACCGACGTCTCCTGCAAACCGGTGGAAATCACGCCGGGGCCTATCAGTTCGCCCGCCCATAGTGGCCATGCGCAGAAGCCAAGGGTGACCGAAACGATGAGGGTGAGTTTCTTCATGATCATGTCGTGGTCCTTCGCGCAGGTTTGCTGCACGTGTGGTTGGGGGCATCGAGCCATGGCGCCAGCGAAACCTGCCAGATGTGGTCGTCGCCGTTGTCCCAATCAGCACCGGCATGGGCATCCGATGGTGGCAGCTTGCGGTCGCTGTAAAAAAAGAGGGTGCGATGGCCTGCACCCAACTGGGCGCCCATGCTGTGCTTTCCGCCGTTCACTGTGTCGCCCAAATCGCAAGGCGCAGTCCAGCCATCGCCGCTACGCCACGACAGGGCCAGGCGAAGCGGCTCCCCGGCTGAGTGCTTGATGCTGTAGACCACGAAGGATTGATCCGGCGCCACCGCCGGGTCGCGAACGATCGCCTGCGCATCGCCAAGTTCGAGCGTTTGGGCAGGGGCATAGTGTCCGCCCTGGAGTGTCGAACGCATGGGCTTGAAGTCGCCAGACGCGGCGCAACCGATGTAGTACACGCTGCCATCGGCAGCGACGCTTGGCGCGAAGGTCATCGAGCAGGCATTGACGGCATCGGGTAGCCGCACAGGCGTGCCCCAATCCTTGCCATGGCGGTCGACGCGCCAGATCGCCATGCCCAGGCCAGGGCGCGTCGTTCCGTTATGCACGGCATCGATCGGCTTGCCACCCGGCATCGCCGGCCGGTTGGAAACAAACAACAGGTAGGAACCATCCGGCGCCATGGCGGGGTCAAGATCGCGCCATTGGCCGGAGAACGCCGCTACCGTCGGCCTGGACCAATGGCCGTGCTCGTGATGCGATTGCATCAGGGTAAAGCTGTCGGTGCCGCGCATGAACACCACGCTATTCCCATCTGGCGTAAATGCCGCGGCGCCGTCGTCGATCGCCGCGGTGATCTCGCCGGGCGCGAACACGGTGGCGGCCGGCAACGATGGCAAGGGCTTGTCGCCGCTACCCCACGACAGCAGCGGGAGGGCCATCAGGCCCAGCAGCAGCACGGAACCACTTGGACGTAGCATGCAGGCCCCTCATTCGACTTGTCCCGGCAGCGCGACACGCGTCGCCACCGACCCGGGAATGAAACGAAGGTTGCAAGATGAATGCGGCTGCGTCTGCATCGATGTGACGAACGGCTTGCCGGGCGTGACCAACGGGATGACTGGCTGGGCAGGACGGCTTGCCGGGCGGCTAGTCGTGCTGGGCCAGTTCCATCACGATCGATGCCCTTTCGGCTGCGACTTTCCAGCCTGTCGGGGTTCTTGCGACGCGCCCCTTGCGCAGGGCAACGCGGTAATCGAAAGCCTGCCACCGATAGGTCGCCGATCCTGGGCCCAGATCCTTGAGGGCAGCCTTCGCCGGATCCCATCGGAAGGAAATCTCAAGCGTGGCCCCGTCGGCCGGACCAAGTTCGCATGTGATCATCCGTTCACCAAAATGCACGGTAAGCGTACGGCCGTTACCCACCGCCATCGTCACCACCATGCTTTGGCCAGCTTCAGTAATGACGGGCATGCCAGCCAGCACCAGTGGCTCGCCATTGATAAGTAAATACCCACCTGCGGCGTCATCATCGGTAGAGCCCGGATGCTTGCTCCAGTGATAGCCATCCACCACGGCCAGCATCTTCTGTTCCACGTTTTTCTCGCGCGTGGGCTCGTGCAGGAAGGGCTGGGCAAAGCGATCGCTATAGACGGTGATATCCCTGAAGAATGGAATATTGCCCCGCAGATGCAGGTTGGCCCGGTAGAACCGGCTCTGGTACCAGATGCTCCGCTGCACCGGGTCGGTATTGCCGAAGGGATCGACCAACTGGACTTGCGCCTGGGCGGGGGTCTGCCTGAAGGCCTGTTGGAAGCGCCGGCCGGAGCTTTCCATGGTTTCCACATGCACCGAGCCGCCGTCGCGCAGCTTCGCCAGCGCGGCCATCTGCATGGGATAGGCCTGGCTTTGCCGGCCCCAGGGGAAGGTGTTCTCCTGGCCCAGTTGCGCGTAGGCGAAGTTGAGCGATGGCCCCCTGGCAAGCATCGCCAGGAAGGCATCGACGAAGGCTGTGGACTGGCCCGACACCCAGACCGGTTCCAGGGTGTCCGGTTGCTCAAGCTGTGTTCCGTCGGGCAGGCGCCACTGCTTGGTGTAGTAGTAGACCGGATCCTGGCCCAGCATGCGGAAGACCGGTGCATCCACCTGGTTGGCGGCATTGAGCGCCGGGCTCCAGGCGTTGGTCTTGCTGGGGTAGTAGCCGGCTATCGGCGCGCCCCAGATGGTGAAGCCATCGGTGGCGATCTGGTCGCGGCACACGGCGAAGGCATCCACGCTGTAACGATCGGCCAGGTGCTGCACCACCAGCGCATCAAGGTTCCAGCTCGCCACCGAACGGGGATGGTGTCCCCATATCGAGTGGAATGCTTCCATCGCCGCATCGGCCAGCCTGATCCGTTCGGCTGGCGTGTAGCCGATGGTAAAGGCGACGGTGGGATCCGGATCCCATTCGTAGTCGGGCCGGCCGCGCCATGGAATGCCCGCGGCTGCGCAGATCTTCTGGTTCATTTCGAACCAGAACCCCACCTCGTGGTTGTCGGCCATGTGCTGCTTCAGGAAACCGACGAAGGGGCCATCCACCAGCGCATCGAACTGCAGCAGCCAGGTGGCGGGCAGGGCGTGGGCGCGCACGAGGGCCATCTGTTCGCGTACCGGCTGCAGCATGTCCGTCGCGAAGCGCGATTCAACCAGGCGGATGAAATTCACCACATTGATACAGCGAAGGGTGCCGTTGGCGGTACTTGCGAAGGCCGTGGCCAGGGGGGCACCACGAAGGGCCAGGGCGGCCACGGAGGCAGCCTTGATGAAATGACGTCTCGATACCATCGGCAAAATGTACTACAAACTTAATTCCTCTTACGCCGAAACTGGAGCCGCCGCATGCCCCTGCCAGCCATCCGAGCGCACGCCTTGTCCTTGTTGCTGACGCTGGCATGGCCTGCGATGGCCCTGGCGGATGGCCAGAACTTCGCCACTACGCTCCCTTCGCCGCAGCAGGTCGCCTGGCAGGACCTTGAGTTCGGCGTGATCGTGCACTTCGGCACAAATACCTTCCTGGACCGGGAATGGGGCGATGGCACGGCACCGGCGTCAGTGTTCAATCCCGATCATGTCGATCCGGGCCAATGGGCCCGGGCGGTGCGCGCCGCGGGTGCACGTTACATGGTGCTGGTGGCCAAGCACCATGATGGCTTCAGCCTGTGGCCTACCGAACAAAGCGATTACTCGGTGAAGTCCAGCCCATGGCTGCACGGCAAGGGCGACCTGGTGAAGCTTGCATCCCAGGCGGCGCGCAAGGCGGGCCTGGGTTTCGGCGTGTACCTGTCGCCGTGGGACCGCCATGAGCCGAAGTACGCCGACAAGGTTGCTTATGATAAGTACTACGCCGCGCAGCTGGACGAACTGGCCACCGGCTACGGCCCGCTGGTGGAGTGGTGGCTCGATGGCGCCGGCAGCGCCGGACACGTGTACGACTTCGACCACTACATCGAGGAATTGCGTACCTACCAGCCCAACACCATGGTGTTCGCCGACGTCGCGCTTTTCAGCTACGGCGATATTCGCTGGGCGGGGAATGAACACGGCGTCACGGAAGGTGAAACCTGGAACGTGATCGACCGCCATGGCGAGCTGCGCTGGCGACCGGTGGAAGTGGACACGCCCTTGCACAAGGACCATTGGTTCTTCAGCTCCAAGCCTGATTTCGCCGCCAGCCTTAAATCCGTGGACGAGCTGGTGACCACCTGGGAGACGAGCGTGGGACGGGGCGGTCAGTTGATGCTGGGCATCGCGCCCAATACGCACGGACTGCTGCCGGATGCGGATGTGAAGCGGCTGGCCGACTTCGGCGCGGCCCTGGAACGCCGGTACGGCAATGCATCGAACCTCGTTACCGGAGCCGGTGCGGACAATGCCCAGGCCAAACGCGCCCTGGACAACGATCCTTCGACCTTCTGGTCAGCGCCAGAGGGCAGCTCGCACGCCCAGCTCGATGTTGATTTCCCCAAGCCCGTCACCTTCGACAGCGCCATCGCCATGGAGCGTCTTGACGCAGGCCAGCATGTTCGCCGTTATGCCATCGAAGTGATGCGCGGCGACACCTGGGTGACCGTGGCCCAGGGCCAGCCCATTGGCCATCTCAAGCTCGACAGGTTTCCCGCCGTCACGGCATCGCGAGTGCGTCTGGACATCGAATCCAGCGTAGGCACAGCGCAAATCCGCGAGTTCAAATTGTTCAACACTGGCATATCTGCAACGGAGTAGAACGCATGCACTTGAAGATCGTTCTTGCCACCCTTCTTATCCTGCCATTCGCTGCCGCGGCGCAGGATGCCCAATTCATTAATCCGCCCGGCCTTTCCAAGCCGATGGGATACACGCATGTCGTAGTGGCGCCCGCGGGGCACACCATTTACCTATCCGGCCAGGTGGCGCTGGACAAGGATGGCAAGCTGGTCGGCAAGGGCGACTTCGCAGCGCAGGCCGCACAGGTGTTCGCCAATATCGATACGGCCCTGAAGGCATCACACGCTTCATTCGCGAACGTGGTCAAGCTCACCTTCTATGTCACCGACACGACCAGTCTGCCCGCGCTTCGCGCCGCCCGCGACAAATTTGTCGACACGGCGCATCCGCCGGCCAGTACGCTGGTGGAGGTGAAGCGGCTGTTTCGCGACGACCTCCTGCTTGAGGTCGACGCGATCGCAGTTACCCGTTAGGCGTTTGCGGAAAGGTGAGCGTTACTGGTCTGGCTCTTTGGCGGCATCGATGGCCGCCTGGTTCGCCTTCCTCACCCGATCGACGGGCATCTTCATGACCTTTCGATCGTAGGTGAGGTAGCCGTTGAGCTCGGTTTCCACGTCGGTCATCTGGGTGTAGATCGCGGCGGACAGGCCGAAGGGTACGCGCCTGGCCACCTTCGCCAGCAGGCCTTCGTAGCGTGTGGTCATGGCTTTCGCGTCGGCTTGGTCTTCGTAGTCGAATTTCTTTTTCGCCGGCCACAAGTGCCCCGGTACCACCAGGCCCAAGCCGCCAAATTCCCCGAGCGACGCGGCACGCGTGGCGGTGGGTACGGTCTCGCCCGGACCCACATAGATGTGGTCGTCCTTGAAGTCGCCGTTGCCGCCATCGAAGCCGCAGCAGTTGGACCCTGAGTTGTTGCTCACCAGGCGGGTTGGATCCTGTTTCTTTACCTCGTCGGCCAGGCGGTCGGGATCGTATTCACCCCATCCTTCGTTCATCGGTACCCAGGTGACGATCGAGGTGGTATTGCGCAGCTGCTCGATGATCGTATGCAGTTCGTGTTCGAATTGTTTCTTGCCCGCGCTATCGGGCACGTGGTGGTCGCGGGTGGCGGGCATGTCCTGCCACACCAGGATGCCCAGGTGGTCGGCCCAGTAGTACCAGCGTTGCGGCTCGATCTTGATGTGCTTGCGCAGCAGGTTCAGGCCCATGGCCTTGGCCTTGTCGATGTCCGAACGCAGGGCTTCGTCGGTGGGCGCGGTATAGATGCCGTCGGGCCAGAAGCCCTGGTCGAGCGCGCCCATCTGGAACACGAATTTGCCGTTGAGCACCGGGCGGAGGAATTTACCCACCTTCGCAAGCTTCATGGTGCGCATGCCGATGTAAGAGCCCACGGTGTCCACGGCCTTGCCGCCGTCGAGCACTTCGGCCTTTACGTCATAGAGGAAAGGATCGTCCGGCGTCCACGGATGGGCATGCGGCACCGGCACGTCGATGCTGCCATTGGCGATACCGGTAGCCTCGCCGACCTTCGTGCCTTTGGACGTGACCGTCACGCGTACCTTCGTGTCCGCTCCGCCGTCCAGGTGCGGCACCACGACAAGCCTTGCGTGATCGAGGTCCGCCGTCATGTCCATGCGTTCGATGTGCACCGGTGCCACCGGTTCCAGCCAGACCGTCTGCCAGATGCCCGTGGTGGGGGTGTACCAGATGCCATCGGGCTTCAGCCGCTGCTTGCCCAGCGCGCCCTGGCCATCGTCGGTGGGGTCGTAGACACGAATAACGATGGTATTGGCACCGGGCTTGAGCGCATCGGTGATGTCATAGCCAAAGCTGTCATAGCCACCCACATGGGTTTCGCCTGCTTGCTTGCCGTTGACCCACACGGTGGTCTGCTGGTCCACGGCGCCGAAGTTGAGCTTCACGTGACGGCCGGACCAATCCGCGGGGATGTCGACCTTGCGCCGGTACCAAACGGCCTGGTCGCTGCCGACCGGGCGCTGCACACCGGAGAGCGCGGATTCCACGGCGAACGGTACGCGGATCTGCATCGGCCATTGGGCTGGTTCAGTGGCTGATCGCGGGGTGATCGCCAGGTCCCACAGGCCGTTGAGGTTCTGCCAGTCGGGACGGGTGAGCTGCGGACGCGGGTATTCGGGGAGGGGATGATCCACCGGGACCTTGTCGGTCCACGGCGTGGACAGCGGCGGCTTGCCCGGTGCCCAATCCGCAGCTTGGGCACCGGAGGCTGCCAACACCATGACCATAAACGAAAATCGTCCGACGGCTAGCCTGGTCATGATGGTCCTTGTGTGTGAAATTGTGTGATTTAATCAAACCACATAATGCCACGCGCGGGAAGGCGTGTGCCTCGGCATGAGGGGGCAAATGCAAGCATCCGTTGGTCATGGCGGCCGTGCCGAAGAAGCCCTTGATTATTTATATGATGACCATAATGTTAAGCGCATCCTCCCGATGCCCCGAGTGCCCCGTGTCCGCCACCGAAACCGAATCCGCCATCCTGAAGCCTCCCCGACGAAAGGGAATCAAACGCACAGCGGTGTCCATCCTCGCCGTTATCGCCGTGGCTTATGGCGTGCACTGGTGGACCATCGGCAGGTTCATCCAGGACACCGACGACGCTTACGTCGGGGGCGACGTTACCGTGATCGGCTCGAAGGTGCCGGGGTATATCCAGACAGTGGCCGTGGTCGACAACCAGCGCGTAGGCAAGGGCGATCTGCTGGTGAAGATCGATGACCGCGATTACCGGGCCGCGCTGGAGAAGGCAGATGCGGCGGTCGCCGCCGGGCAGGCCTCGCTGGGCAACCTCGATGCCACGGCGGACCTGCAACATAGCGTGATCGCCCAGGCGAGGGCCGGCGTAGCCGCTGCCGCCGCGGAAGCCACGCGTTCGCACCTGGATGATGCGCGCTATGCGGACCTCTCGCGGAAATCCGCCGTATCTATCGAAAGCGCCCAGCGCGCGCGCGCGGACTATCAAACCGCGCAAGCTGGGATGGCTCGTGCCCAGGCAGCGGCACAGGCCGCCGAGCGCCAACTTGCCGTGATCGCCAGCCAGCGGCGGCAGGTGGAAGCAGCGCTCGCGCAAGCCGTGGCCGAACGCGACACGGCGCGATTGAACCTTTCCTACACCGAGTTGCGCGCCCCGATCGATGGCGTGATCGGCAACCGTCGCGCACAAGTGGGAGCCTATGCCACGGCGGGCAGCCAGATGCTGGTGGTGGTGCCCGCGCACGGCCTTTGGGTGGACGCCAACTTCAAGGAAGACCAGCTGTCCCGCATGCATGTGGGACAGGCCGTGGACGTGCATGCCGATGTGTTGCCGGGTCATCCGTTCAAGGGGCATATCGCAAGCCTCGCTCCGGCTACGGGAGCGCAGTTCAGCGTATTGCCGCCCGAGAACGCCACGGGGAATTTCACCAAGATCGTGCAGCGCGTACCGGTGCGTGTGCGGCTGGAAGGCAAGGACGGCGACCTGGACGTGCTTCGGCCAGGCCTGTCGGTCACCGCATCGATCGACACCCGCGCCCCATGAACACGTCCATCGCGCACCTGACCCAGGGGCAGAAGATATTCGCCTTCGCCAGCATGTGCCTGGGGATGTTCATCGCCTTGCTGGACATCCAGATCGTCTCGGCCTCGTTGCGCGACATCGGCGGCGGTCTCTCGGCAGGTGCCGACGACACCGCCTGGGTGCAAACCAGCTACCTGATTGCAGAGATCGTGGTGATTCCCTTGTCCGGCTGGCTGAGCCGCGTATTCTCCACGCGCTGGCTGTTCGCCGTCTCTGCAGCGGGATTCACGCTTACCAGTCTGCTTTGCGGCATCGCCTGGGACATCCAGAGCATGATCGTATTTCGCGCCCTGCAGGGATTCCTGGGCGGTTCGATGATCCCGACCGTGTTCACCACGGCCTTCATCTTCTTTGAAGGCAAGCAACGCGTGGTGGCCGCCGCCACCATCGGTGCACTGGCATCACTGGCACCGACCCTGGGGCCTACGCTTGGCGGATGGATCACCGACCATTATTCCTGGCACTGGTTGTTCTTCGTCAACCTGGTGCCCGGCGCGTTCGTCACCATCGCCGTGCCGATGCTGGTGAAGATCGACAAGCCGGATCTGTCGCTACTGAAAGTGGGCGACTACCCCGGTATCGCGCTCATTGCGATCTTCCTCGGCTGCCTTGAGTACACGCTCGAGGAAGGGCCCCGCTGGAACTGGCTGGAAGACCACACCATCCTTGCCACCGCCTGGATCGCGGCGATTTCCGGCGTGCTGTTCGTCTGGCGTGGCCTGACCGCCGAACACCCGGTGGTGGACCTTCGGGCCCTCAAGGACAGGAATTTTGCCCTCGGCTGCTTCTTCTCTTTCATTTCCGGCATCGGGCTTTTCGCCACCATCTACCTGACACCCTTGTTCCTGGGACGGGTAGAGGGTTACAGCGCGCTGCAGATCGGCCAGGCGGTGTTCTCTACCGGCGTGTTCCAGATTCTTACCATCCCGGTGTACGCGCTGCTTGCCAATCGCGTTGATTTGCGCTGGATCATGATGGCGGGCCTGGCGTTCTTCGCGGTATCGATGTTCGAATTTTCGCCGATCACCCACGACTGGAGTGCCCGCGAGTTGCTATGGCCTCAGGCGCTGCGTGGTATCGGCCAGCAACTGGCGATCCCTCCCATCGTCACGCTTACCCTGGGCGGCCTGGCACCATCGCGGCTGAAGCAGGCGTCGGGGTTGTTCAACCTGATGCGCAACCTCGGCGGCGCGATGGGTATCGCAGGCTGCGCCACCATCCTTACCGACCGCACGAACCTGCATTTCTTCCGCCTGGCCGAGCACCTGACCCCGGCCAACGAAGCGATGAACGGATTCCTTGCTCGTCATGGCTGGGCCGAGGGCGACCCGGCCGCACAAGCCACATCGTTGAAACTGCTGTGGTCATTGACCTTCCGTGAAGCGCAGACGCTGACTTACGCCGACGCCTTCCTAGCCATCATGGTGTGTTTCATCATCGCCACCGTGATGGTGCCGCTCATGCGCAAGGTGATGCCACCGAAAGGACCTTCCGCCGATGCGCACTGAAATCATTACCGCTGCCCTGGTCGTCATATTGGCCGGATGCACAGTGGGCCCGGACTATGTGCGGCCAAACCTTGCTGCCGCCGGTCATTACCATGCCGTCGCGGACAAGGCTGCATCGCCCGCCTCGCCGGCACCCGCGCTCGACACATGGTGGCGAGGCTTCGACGACCCGGAACTGGTGGTGATTGTCGAGCGCGTGCTTGCGCAAAACCTCGATCTTGAAGCCTCCGCAGCGCGCATGGAGCAGGCGAGGGCGGCCGCGCAGTTCGCCGGTGCGTCGCGCCTGCCTGAAGGGAGCCTCGACGGTGACATTGCCCGGCAACGGCAATCAATCGTGAGTCCACTAGGCAAGATCGCCAGCGCCTTCCCCGGTTATGAACGCAAGCAGACGCTTTCGGAGCTTGGCGTCGGCGCCAGTTGGGAACTGGACATCGCAGGCTCCCTGCACCGTCGCTCGGAAGCGGCCGATGCGGAATACCAGGCTGCCGAAGCGGCGCACGCGGGTGTGCGTATTTCCCTGGTGGCGGAGGCTGCCGATGCCTATTTCCAGGTGCGTGGCGCCCAGGCGCGGATCGCCATTGCCCAGGACCAGATCCGCAATGAATCGGGCCTCGTTGATTTAGTGAACGTGCGCAGGGAAGGCGGCGTGGCGACGTTGCGCGAGTCCTCGCAGGCCCAGGCATTGCTGCTGCAGGCACAGGCATCGCTACCACCGTTGCAGCGTGCGCTGGCCGCGCAATTGAACCGGCTGGACGTGTTGATGGGTGCTGCGCCCGGAACCTATGCCAGCGAGATCGAATCGGCGCCAGCGGCCTTTACGCTACCGGCCATTGATACCGCAGGCGGTCCGGCACAACTACTGCGTCGCCGCCCGGACGTGATCGCCGCCGAACGCAAGGTCGCCGCCAGCAACGCCGTGGTCGGTGCGGCGATCGCGGAGTACTACCCTTCGTTTTCGTTGTCCTCGGTGCTGGGCTTGAGTTCACTGCAAAGCGGCAAGCTCTTTACCGGTGATGCATTCCAGCCTGCCGCGATGCTTGGCCTGCACTGGCGCCTGTTCGATTTCGGGCGCGTGGACGCGCAGGTAAAACAGGCACGAGGCGCCAACAGGGAGGCCTTGCTGGACTATCGGGCGTCGATGCTTCGCGCCACCGAGGATGTCGAGAACGCCATTGTCGCGCTGAACGAACTTGCCCGGCAGCAGGCTTTGCTCGAGGCTGAGGTCAAGGCGCACGGCCAGGCCCGGGATGCAGCGCAGGAAGCCTATCGTGGTGGCGCGGTGAGCCTGCTCGAAGTACTCGATGAAGACCGCCAGCTACTGGCCGCGCGCGACCTGCTGGCACAAGTCCGGGCGGATGATGCGCGATCGGCCGTGGCAGCCTTCCGCGCCATGGGTGGCGGCTGGAGCGGCGCGCTTCAGTAAAACCGAGGAATCGGGCCCAGTTGGGGTGTCATGCGGTCGCTCAGGTCGAACATCACTTCGTCGACATAGCACCACCCCCAGCCTTCCGGCGGATCGTAGCCCTCGATGACCGGATGCCTGGTGTGATTGAAATGCTTCGCTGCGTGGCGGCTGGGTGAGTCGTCGCAGCAGCCGACGTGGCCGCAGGTACGGCAGATGCGCAGGTGCACCCATTCGCCGCCGGCCTTCAGGCATTCCTCGCAACCGCGGGCGCTGGGGGTAACATCCCTGATGGTATCCATATGGTTGCAGTCGATAGTCATGGGGCATGGCCGCTAAGAAGGAAGGTCAAGCCGGGATCATAATCCCAGGCCGGCAGGGCCGTATCGCTCGGCGCCTGGCTGGCGATGCATGGATAGCGTCGGGCCTTGCCATACCCTTGCGATCACGATGACCCGAAGTATACGATGTATACATGACTCGCCTCACCACCGCTGAGAAAATACTCAAGGCCGCACACAAGCTGTTCGATCGCGAAGGCCACGAGGCCCTGACGATGCGCCGGGTGGCTGAGGCGGTAGGTATTACGCCAATGGCCATCTACCGCCATTTCCCCAACCGCGAAGCGCTGCTCAAACGGCTCTCCGATGACAGCTTCAATGCGGTTGCGAAGGATTGGACCGAGCGCGCGCGCAGCCCCGACATAATAAAGCGGCTGATGGCGCTGGGCCTGCCTTACCTCGACTATGCGCTGGCCCACCCGCATTTTTTCGATCATGCCTTTTCGTCTCGCCGGGAAGATGCGCGACGTTATCCGGAAGACTTCCGTGCCGGACATTCACCCACCTTCAACGTTCTGATTCAGACCGTCGTCGAAGGCATGGAGAAGGGCGTGCTTAAACGGGATGACCCGCACGATGTGGCGATGGCCATCTGGGCGCAGCAGCATGGCCTGATCGCGCTCTACCGCGGTGGCCGCTTCAGTTACGACGAAACCCGGTTCCGCGCTTTCTACCTGCAATCACTGCGCAGGCTGGTCGACGGCATCAGGGCTTGAGCCTTTCCGGCTAGCCCAATCGTACCCGTCGCGTGAAGACGTTCGGGTGGCCGCTTAACCACACAGCAATGTCCTGGAGCACGTATTGCGAAGGGAACACGCGGCCGTAGCAGGTCAGTCCGATCGCCAGTGCGCCGCCTGCCAGCAGGAGAAGCTGCCACGCGGGTCGTTGCTGCGGCTGTGCCTGCGAAGCTGCAAGCCCACCCACGAACCAGGCCGCCACGGCGATGCCAAGCACCGCACCCATCCACACCTCCGACGGGCTGTGCACTTTCAGTGCCAGTCGCGACACCGCCACGCCGGCGCCGACCAGGGCGCCCAGTGTGATCGCCATCACGCGCAGCGGCGTGGATGCCTCGCGTGCGAGGATGCCCGCATAGGCAGGCCAGACCACGATGGCCAGTGCCGTATGCCCGCTCAATCCGGTGTAGTTGAGGCCCGGCGGTCCGATGCCCCAAGCCATGAACAGCACCTTGGACAACACAACCATGCCGCCACACACAGCAACGGTCAACAACCAGCGGCGGGCATCGCGCCAGCTGGATGGGGAGAGGAACAGCCAGATGGCCATCCATGCGATCAGCGGCAGCAGCAGCGCACTGTCGCCGAGGCTGGTGACGGCGCGCCAGATCGTCATGCGCCAGTGTCCGGCAGCGTCAAGCGCGTTGCATCATAGTAGCCGGGGAATTGGTTTCCCCTGCAACCTTACCATCAGGTGTCGCCAGCATGATCATTGCGCCCATCGTCTATGATTTCTTCGAAAGAGGAGTATTGCAGTACCTATGTTCGAACGGATACTGATCGTCTGCGTGGGCAACATCTGCCGCAGCCCTACCGCGGAATACCTGTTGCGACACCGTCTGGGCGATGCCCACGCCAGCGAAGTCACCAGCGCCGGCCTCAGCGCCGTGACCGGCTATCCCATGGACGACACCGCGCTGCAAGTGTTGCTGGAACATGACGTCGACGGCGGGCAACACCGCGCGCGCCAGCTCACCACCGCGCTCCTGCGCCAGTCCAGCCTGATTCTTGCCATGGAGAAAAGCCATGTCGCCGAGATCGGCCGGATGGCGCCGGAGGCCACCGGCAAGGTGTTCCTGCTTGATCGATGGCTCAAGGGCGGTGATATTCCCGACCCCTATCGCCAGCAGCGTCCCGCATTCGAACATGTGTTCGCCCTGATAGACCAGGGCGTTAGCAGTTGGTTGCGTTATCTGTAAGCGTGTCTGGTGACGCCAGTCAGTTTTCAGTTTGGTTCGGTGATGTAGTGTTCGAGGACGTACCGGTGTCGAAGCATTGAGACTGGTACGCCAGTGAAGTGCTGTCTTTGTCTGGTCCTGGCGGTAACGCCGCCTTTTTCGCCCGACATCATCCCCGACCGGACCCCTGACCGACCTTGGCCTGGCCTGTGAAAAAACGCGCGTGTGCCGCGCTACGGCATTTCCTGCCCGGTTCGCTTGCACTGGCGATGTCATTGCTCGCCGGTTGCTCGTCGGTCTCGCGCGGAAGCCTCGAAAGCATTCGCCTTGCCGTGCGCGGGGAGAAAGTGCAGCCGACCGCCGAATCGGTGGCCGCCACGCCGTATTTCCAGCTGCAGGTGAACGCGCCCGGCGGCGAGGCCATACTTATTCTCGCCAGCGTGGAACAAGGGCGGCAAGGCTGGTACGGCAGCGGACACGACATCGTCTTCACGCGTGATGGTCTGGTGGTGAAAACCGTCGGCCTGGCACAGAACCTGGATGATTCATCATTCCCCTCGGGCAATCCTTTCCAGGCGGGCCTGCAGCGGCTGCAAGCTCCCGTCGACTACACCCGTCGCATGGATTTCTCGCCCGGTTATCGCTATGGCGTGATCGTGCAGGCCCATCTGGAGCCGAAGTCGATCGAGGACGTCGAGATCCTCGGCACGGTGCACCGGTTGCGGCGTATCGACGAGGAACTCTCCGCACCCGGGGTCGGCATGCATGTCACCAACCACTATTGGGTCGACCCGGCCGACGGGTTCATCTGGAAGAGCAAGCAGTATGTGGCGCCCGGTTTTCCGCTCGAGCTGATCCAGCTGCAACCTTACCGGGAGACCGATTCGTGAGGCGCGGCGCGTGGATGGTTGGCCTGGCGATGGCTATTCACGCCTTGCCGTTGATGGCGCAGGCCCAAACGACGATCAAGGTTGACGCCGAGGGTGCCGTGGGGCGGCCCGGATCGGCCGTCTATCCGTCCGGCGCCCGCCTGTCTGCCGTAACGGCAGCGGCCGGGGTCGACCATGCAGCGTATGCGTTGGGCGCGGCTTGGCTGCAACCGGGCCTGGCGCGCGAGCAACTACGCCTGCGCGCCGGTCTCGTTTATGAGCTGGGCGCGATCCGCCGACAGGCCATGGCTGCCGACAATGCGCTGCTGGCCGAGGGCAGCGCTGCATTCCAGACGTGGTTGTCCGGCCGGCCGATCACCGGCCGTCGTACCGGTGCGGCGCTCGACCCCGCCCGGCTGGAGGTCACACCCGCCGATGACTGGCCGGTGCACGAGGGCGACACGCTGTTCTATCCGCGGCGCCCCGCCGATATCCGCGTGGTGGGAGCAGTGGGCAAGGCCTGCCGTTTGCCCCATGTACCCATGCAGGACGCGCGGCGCTACCTGGCGTCGTGCCCGTCGTCCGCCGCCGCCGATCCAGACCTGATCTACGTCGTCCAGCCCGATGGCGCCGTGTTCGAGCAAAACATTGCGCTGTGGAATCGTTCCGAGCCTCGTCCGCTGGCGCCGGGTGCGTGGATCTACGTGCCGTTCAACCGGCACGCGATCGCCGGGGCGGCCGATGATGGATTCAACCAAGATGTCGCCAATTTCCTCGCCACCCAGACCCTGGGTGAAGAGGGGTGGCAGTAGTGCGGGCGAAAAGGTCCAGGCGCCGGGGCTGGTATGGCGCCGGCCTGGCCTTGCTGGCAAGCGGCGGCATGACGTGCGCGCATGCGCAGCAGACCCCGACCCAGAGCGATTTCGGCGGGGTCGGCCTGATGCAGACGCCGACGGCGCGCATGGCCCCGGAGGGCGAATTCAGCTTCGTGTTGAGCCGCACCACGCCATATACCAACTACAACGTGTCGATACAGCCGTTACCCTGGCTGGAAGCATCATTCCGTTACACCAATGTCAGCAACCGGCCGTACGGGCCGAAGTCGCTTAGCGGAAGCCAGACCTACAAAGACAAATCGATCGATACCAAGATCAGGTTGTGGGAAGAAAGCCGCTGGTTGCCGGCCGTGGCGGTCGGCGCGCGTGATATCGGCGGCACCGGCTTGTTCTCCAGTGAATATGTCGTCACCAGCAAGCGGGCCGGGCCACTCGACTTCAGCCTGGGCCTTGCCTGGGGCTACATGGGCGCGCGTGGCGATATTGCCAATCCGCTGGATTTCATCAGCGACCGGTTCAGCACGCGCCCCACCGGCGGCACCGGCACCGGCACATTCAGCATCAATAAGTTTTTCCGTGGCCGGCCGGGTTTTTTCGGCGGGGTGCAGTACCAGTCGCCGCTTCGATGGATGCTTCTGAAGGCCGAACTCGACGGCAATGACTACAAGCACCAGCCGCAGAACAACAACCAGCCGCAGCGCTGGCCGGTGAACCTGGGCGCCGTATTCCGCCTGAACCGGAATATCGACCTTACCCTGGGATACGAGCGCGGCGAGGTTGCCACCGCGGCACTGAACCTGCACAGCAACCTTGCCAATCACGTGGATCCGCCAAAGACATACGACCCGAAGCCCGAGCCCGTGGCCTTCGAAACGACAAGGGTGGATACCGCACACGCCGGTGTGGCGGCGCCGGCTCAGGCTCCCGATCCGGTCCAGGCCCAGGCCCCCGGTCCGGCGCCTGCCGGTAGTAGTGCGACGCCGCGCCAGTCACCTGACCACGTGGACTGGGCGGAGGTGTCGAAAACCTTGCACGACAATGCAGGCATCAACGTCAGCAGCATCAGCCGCCGCGGTTCCGAACTTGTCATCCATGGCGAACAGCAGCGCTTTTTCTATCCCGATGAAGGGGTGGGGCGCGCCACCCGAATCATCGACAACCGGGTGGACGGCAGCATCGACTGGCTCACCGTGGCGAGCGAACGCAACGGCATGAAAACCGTGGAAACCAGCGTGCACCGGCCGCGCTTCATTGAATTGCTCGATCACCAGATCGACCTTGCCACCTTCCGTCGCAGTGTCGAGCAGGACCCGGTGACCACGCGCGATGAAGACGTGCTGTACCGTGCGCCGCTCAAACGCTTCACCGGTGGCGTGTCGCTGGGATACCAGCAGAACCTGGGCGGGCCCGATGCCTTCGTGCTGTACCAGGTGTACGGGGCGGCTTCGGGTACGTTCAACTTCAGCCGCAACCTGTGGCTCGACGGCGTGCTCGCGGTGAACCTGGCCAACAACTACGACAAGTTCAGGTATGACGCGCCCAGCAACCTTCCGCGCGTACGCACCAACGTCCGCCAGTACCTGACCAGTTCCGACATCACCATGCCGAACCTGCAGCTCACCGGTACCCGTCGGCTGGGCCAGGATCTCTACGGGCTGGCATATGCCGGCATGCTGGAAAGCATGTACGGCGGCGCCGGTGGCGAAGTGCTGTACCGGCCCTTCGGCGAGCGCTGGGCGGTGGGTGCGGACATCAACTGGGTCAAGTCGCGCGGGTTCGACCAGGATTTCTCCTACCGCCGATACCACGTGATTACCGGCCAGGCCACCGGGTACCTGGATACCGGCTACCACCATGTGACCGTGGCGGTGAGTGCCGGCCGGTACCTTGCCGGTGACTGGGGCACCACGATCGATGTATCGCGCGAATTCGCCAATGGCGCGCGCATGGGCGCCTATGCCACCGTCACCACCAAGTCAGGTAGCGCCGGTTACGGCGAAGGCAGCTTCGACAAGGGCATCTACGTGTCGATCCCGTTCGACATGCTGTTGCCGCACTCCTCGCGCAGCCGCGCCACCTTGCTATGGGAGCCGTTGCTTCGCGACGGCGGTGCCCGCCTGAACAAGCGCTACACCCTGTACACGCTGACCAACGACCTGGACAGCGACCTGTTCGACAAGAACCTGGAAAAGATCACGCAATAGCCACTACAGCTGGCTATCGCGATCCAGGTTGTACTGCGCGTTGGCCGCGTTGCTGATCAGGCCCGAAAGGGGCAGCAACTGGCTGAGGAAGCGATTCCAGCGGGTGATGCCAGCCGGCCCGACGAAGATCACGTCGCCAGGCTTGACCGAGAACTGCGCGGCCACCGCGTAGGCAGAGGGTGATGTGTTGTCGAGCTGGTAGATCGACGCAGGCGCCTTCTCCATGTTCTCCACACCGCGGATCACGTAGACGGACTTCCCTCGGGAACTGGTCTGGTTCAGGCCGCCGGATCGTCCCAGCGCCTGGGTCAGGCTGAGGTCGCTGGTCTTGAACGAGATAGCCTGGGGACGCAGCACTTCACCGAGCACATAAGCTTCATGGCGGTCGTTATAAGGCAGGTAGATGCTGTCGCCGCCCTTGAGGTAGATGTCCTGGGCGCCTTGTGGCGCATGCGACAGGGCATCGAGGTCCAGATGGTATTCATGGCCATCCCGGCGCAACACCACATCGGAGAGATCGGCCAGCTGCGCATTGACACCAGCGGTGCCCACCGCTTGCGCAAGCGTCAATGGAGTTACCGTGATGTCCTGCGGATCGGTCTTGACGAAAGCGCCGCCCAGGGTCACCCGCTGGCTGGCGTAGTTGACGATGCTGATGTCGACCTGTGGTTTCTCAACGTATTTGGTAAGGCGGTCGGTGATCGCCACGCGCAATTCTTCCACTGTCAGTCCCGATGCATGCAACAGGCCGACATACGGATAGAAAAGCGTGCCGTCCGGGCGCACCAGGCGGCCATTGGCGGCGGTCTGTTGTTGCGACCCGGCCGGCGAGGTGAGTTCGGGGTGCTCCCACACCGTGATGTACAGCGAGTCGCCCGGGCCGATGCGATAGGAATCGGGCTGGTAGGCGATGAGGCTCGGATCAACGCCGGGCACGGTGCTGCTGGCCCGATCCATCGCGATCAGCTTCGGCGTGATGGGAATCAGCTGGTAACGGCTGCCAGTGGCGCTTTCCTTGTCGTTCAACTCACCGGTTTTCATGTGCTGGCCGGGCGCCAGGATGCATGCGTGCAACATAAGGCAGCACCCGGCCAGACCGAGAGTTGGCAGGAACTTCATCGTGGGCGGGATCCTATTGTCGAGGCACCGTGGGGCCGGAGGCCATCGACACACTAAAACCGATCGATCATTAACGGCAAAGGAATGCAACTGGACATTTAGACGTCTAAATTACCGTGAGAATGATCAATGCGTGCCGCCCGTACCCCCCGTTCCCCCCGTACCTCCCGTGCCGCCCGTACCTCCGGTACCGCCCGTCCCATCGTTGCCCGTGCCATTGGTGTCGTTCGCGGTAGCGCCTGAGACCGCCGCCATGGCGGCCGTGCCGGGCCCCACACGGGCAGGTGTCAGCGTGCCTTTTGAAGCCTGGCGTGCCTGGTTCGGATTGGCGATGCGCGGCCTGTTCTGGTTGTCCTGCGTACGAGCGGGGGCATTGGAAGGTTGTTGGTCCTGTGCCCACGAAGGAACAGTTCCGGCAAGAACTATGCATGCGAAGAATAAGCGTCTCACTGTCGGTTTCTCCTGGCAATGTTGGTTCGATGGGCAACACGCGCATGAATGCGTTCAGCTACACGTACACGCAGCGCAGGTTGTATTCACTGCCAACGATCACCGATGGTCAAGTCAACCAGCTGAACAAGGAAATCCGAGCACTGTTTTTGTGATACGACCCGCAAATTCTCGGTTGACGGATTGATGCTTGTTTCGTCGCGGTGCAACATGAGGCTTCGCAAGTAGAAAGCGCGAACACATTGCAGGTCGAAATCCGTTCCCAATGGTTTCGATCGAAACGTGTTGGGCTTTGGTTGTGTCCCCTGGACGGGACACGCCGGCTCTACGGGGGGCACGTCACTGGACACGCCGGCATTGCCGGTGTTGGCACGCCAGCACGAGGCACCTGTCATGCAATTGACAAAATTCAACGCTTTATTGGATCTTGAACTCCGCGTGAGCGATCCACTTTGCGTGCTGGCAGCGGGCTACCTGGCCTATTTCATCCGCTTCGACACGATGCGGATGAATGGCATCTACGGCGTTGCACTGCTCTTCCTGGTGATCATGACGATGGCCGTTTCGGTCGTCCTGAAAGTCTACGACCAGCCCCTTGGCGAGCGGCCGTTAAGTCAGTATTTGTGCATTGCGGCATCGTGGTCCATGGCCTTCGCAACCTTGATTGCGCTTGCGTACCTGCTCAAGGCAAGCCAGTTGTACTCGCGTGCATGGGCGTCGCTTACATTCTTCCTCGGCCTGGCATTCCTTGCATTCGTACGGCAGCTTGCTGTCGTTGCGTTGCAGGATCTTCGTCGTCGCGGCATCGGCATGCGACGTTGCCTTTTGATCGGCGCCACGGATGCCGGCATCCACATCGTCCGCGAAGCGGAGGCCAATCTCGGCCTGGGCATGAAGATCACCGCTTACGTCAAAACGCCTTATGACCACGCGGTCCCGGCGGGCATTCCCGTTGCCGGTTCCCTCAAGCATATCGAGGAGATCCTCAGTCGCGGTCAATGGGACCAGGTTCTGCTCGCGCTTCCCGTCAGCGCAAACCGCGCCATCAGCTACGTCCTCGATCGCATGGACGAACACGTGATGACAGTGAAGTTCGTGCCCGACATGCTGGGTCGGAAGTTGATCAACCATCGCATGGAAGACTGCGGCGGCTTGCCTGTGGTCACCCTTCGCGAAAGCCCCTTGCTAGGCCATGCGTGGATCCTCAAGGGCTTTGAAGACCGCGTGATCTCAGGTTTGATCCTGCTCATGATCAGCCCGGTGATGGTGGCGCTGGCACTGGGCGTGAAGCTTTCCAGCCCCGGGCCGGTGCTCTATCGCCAGCGTCGCGTGGGGCTCGACGGCAAGGAATTTGAAATGCTGAAGTTCCGCTCCATGCCGGTGGACATGGAGAAGGGCAAGAGCGTGCAGTGGGGCGGGGCGCAGACCAAGACCACCACGCGTTTCGGGTGCTTCATCCGACAGACCAGCCTTGATGAGCTGCCCCAGTTCCTCAACGTGTTGCGCGGGGACATGTCCATCGTCGGTCCTCGCCCCGAGCGCCCCATGTTCGTGGAGAAGTTCAAGAGCGAGATCAGCGGCTACATGCACAAGCACCTGGTCAAGGCAGGCATTACCGGGTGGGCGCAGATCAATGGCTGGCGCGGCGATACGGACCTGGTCAAGCGCATCGAGCACGATATCTACTACATCAATCATTGGTCGCTCGGGTTCGACCTTCGCATCATCTTCCTGACGATCTTCAAGGGATTCGTGCACAGCGAAGGGAAGGCGGCATCCGTCCTGCAGGTGTCCGACGCACCACTTGCCACGGCGGAGCCTGTGGTGGTCGAGGAACCCAGATAGGGAAGCGCTGGTTCATTGCAATTGAACTCATTACCGTGAACTGGGGTGTCGCTTGAAGGTTCTGATCTGTGGCGGGGCAGGGTACGTCGGTTCGCACATGGTGCGGTACCTGGTTGCAAACCAGCATGAAGTGGTGGTCTATGACGACCTGTCCACCGGGCATCGGGAGGCAGTACCGGCCCAGGTGCCCTTCGTCCACGGCGATATCGGCGACGCGGCGCGGCTGTCACGCCTGTTCGCCGTGCACCGTTTCGATGCAGTCATCCATTTTTGCGCGCGCTCGCTGGTCGGCGAATCCGTGGTCGACCCGTATCTTTATTACCGTAATAACGTGGCCAATACACTTGTATTGCTGGGCGCCATGCGCGATGCCGGCGTGGACCGCCTGGTGTTCTCTTCCACCGCGGCCGTGTTCGGGCACCCGCAGGCCGATACCATCGACGAGACCCATCCCACCGAACCGATCAATCCCTACGGTCAGAGCAAGCTGATGATCGAACGGGTACTCACCGACGCCTTCGCAGCCTATGGCCTGCGCTCGGTGGCGCTGCGTTACTTCAATGCGGCAGGTGCGGATCCATCGGCGTCGATCGGGGAGGCGCATGATCCGGAAACGCACCTTATCCCCAACGTGCTCAAGGCGGTACTGGGGCAGGTTGCGGCGTTGAAGGTGTTCGGCGACGACTACGACACGCGTGACGGAACCTGCGTGCGCGACTACATCCATGTCAACGATCTTGCCTCGGCGCATCTTCTGGCGATCGAATACCTGGCCGGGCACGAGGGCGCATTCACCTTCAACCTGGGAAACGGCGAGGGTTTCAGCGTACGTGAGGTGATCGCCGCCGCCGAGCGGGTGACCGGCCGGCCGGTACCGCATGCCATCGCGCCACGCCGTACGGGCGACCCCGCCACGCTGGTGGCGTCGAGCTTGCAGGCGCGCCAGCGTCTTGGCTGGAAGCCGCGCATGGCCAGCCTCGATGAGATCCTCGCCAGCGCCTGGCAGTGGCACCTGGAACCCCACTGGCGTTGACCATGCAAGCCAGGCCCAAGGTCCAGCTCGACTTCATCGATGCATTGCGCGGCATCGCGATCATCGGCGTGCTGATAAGCCATGCGCAACGGAACGTGGAGATCTACCAGGCGATGGGCCATCAGGCGTTGATGTCGCCGTGGCTTAGCCGCTATGCGGCGCAGGGTGCCCGTGGCGTCCAGCTTTTCTTCGTGGTCAGCGCGTTGACCCTGTTCCTTTCCGCCGGCAAGCGCGCCAGCGAGCGCAACGAGTGGCTGAATTTCTACGTGCGCCGGCTTTTCCGGATCGCGCCGATGTTCTACCTCGCCTTTGGCATCTACTGTGTGGCGCCGGCATTGTTCAAGGGCCACGCATTCCCGCCATGGCCTACGGTGCTGGGCACCCTTAGCTTCACCAACGGCTGGAACCCGTCCTGGCTACTGGGCGCCAACGACGTCGTGCCAGGCGGCTGGTCGATCGGCGTGGAGATGTCGTTCTACCTTGTCTTCCCCCTTGTGTTCCTGGCGCTCAAGGATTTCCCCCGCGCCTTTGGCGCGCTGCTGCTATGCCTGCTGCTGAACGTGTGGGGATGGCCGCTGTTGCTGCAACATCCGCCGATCGACGACCCTGGCCTGTGGGAACGCTTTGTATTCGTCTGGCTGCCCAACCAGCTGCCGATCTTCCTCTTCGGCATCTGCGCCTATTTCGTGATGTTCGGCCAGGCGGGGCGGGTGGCCACTTTCTTCAGGCAGACCAGTCGCGGTGTTAATGCGTGCCTGTTCATGCTGGCGGTGGCCACCCTGCTGGTGTTGCCGCCATGGTTGGACGACCCGCGTGCCGTGTTCGTCTATGGCGCCGCATTTGCCCTGCTGGCGTTGTGCCTGTACCGGCAGCCTTACCGCTGGTTGGTCAACCGGCCGTTGCAGCACATTGGGAAGATCAGCTTCAGTGGTTATCTCACCCACTTCTTCATGCTGCAGGTGGCGCGCAAACTCCTGGCGAAAGTCCATGCGGGCGATCACCTGACCCCCGATCTGTACTTTGTCGCCACGGTGCTGGTCGCGCTGGCAGGCACCGTAGTGGTATCGAGCCTGACCTATCGCCTGGTGGAAGTGCCGGGACAGGCGCTCGGCAAGCGCCTGATCCAGGCATTGGCGTTGCGCCGGGATGCCGCGGCGGCGAAATTCACGGGTGACGCCGCCGCGGAACGAAGCGCCGGTTAAGTCATCCTGTCAATGAGTTCAAGGGCGTTGGGCACTGCCTTCCCGTTGGCGAAACATGCCTTGGCCAGGGCGTTCACCTGCGCAAGCGAAGGACGGTGCTGCTTGAAGCGGTCCAGCATCTGTACATTCGCGCGCGCGGCGGGCACCTTATCGTTGCCTGCAAAGAAATGGTTCTCGCCCAGCTGGGTTCCCGTGGCCAGTTTCATGTCGACGCCGGGGGATTGCGGCGATACCACGATGTTGTCGTGGATGGCCGTGCTGTTGGGAACGCCCTTCCAGCTGGTGGCCTTGAACACAGTGACCTGGGCGCCGGCGATAGGTTTTTCGGGAATGATGATGATGTTGTTGTAGATCTGGCTGCCATCCACGGGCCCTGAGATGCGCAACGATGCGCTGTCGGTTTTGCGCAGGGCATCGTTGATGCTTACATTGAAGCGCACGATAGTCCCGGTGTTACCGATGCCACCGGCGCTTCGGCCATCGTTGCAAACCAGGGCCATACCGCCGACGTTGTCGTGGCTATAGTTGTACTGGATCACCGTGTGCCGGCAGCGGAAATCCGAATCGTAGCCCTGGCCGTCGGCGTAGGCCTTGTGATCACTTACCTCGTTGTACTGCACCATGGTGTTGTCGCAATCGAAGGGCCATATACCGGCCGCTGCTTCGCCGCGCGGAAGGGCGCCGCAACGGCTCACCGTGTTGTGCTCCACCAACGCACCGTCGCAGCCCTTGACCAGGATGCAGTCCCCAGGAACCTCGCTGATCCGATTGCCGCGTACGACGACACCCGTGGCAAGGCCGCCGGTGCGGTTGCCAGCGGCAAGGAACAGGATGCCGTCGCGCTGGCTGCGCTCGATGGTGTTGTCGGCGATGGTCAGGCCCTGGTAGCGCGTGGCCCGGGTCTTGCCACTTGCTTCGACGAGGATGGCGCTGCCGCCACCCTGCTGCTTGATCGCCACGCCATTCACGTCGTGCACGTGCAGGCCCTGAAGCACGATGCCGTGGGCGATGCCGAAGTCCTTGTGGAACAGGTGCACACCCGTGCGTCGCGGGCCGGGTTGCGGCCCCCGGTTGGAAATCTCAAGGTTACGCAACGTCCAGTACTCGACGTTCTGCAGGCGCACGGTGGACGGGGCGCGGCCATCGGCATGCAGGTGGGGCAGGGCGCCACTGCCATAAGCATCCACCACCACCGGTGCGTCGGCGACGCCTGAGCCCTTCGGCTGGAACACGCCGGGGAAGTCGCCGCCACGCTTGAAGAGAATCTGGTCCCCTGCGCCGAACGTGGCCTTGTTGAGCCGGTCGAGGCTTCGCCAGGCCTGCGCCTGGCTGCTTCCGTCGTGGGAATCGTTACCGGCGCTACTGTCGAGGTAGTAGTGCTTGCCGGCAGCGGTGGCGGCGTGGGCATAACGCAGGGGCAGGGCGGCCAGGGCACCCATGGTCCACAGTGATTGGACGATAAAATTCCGACGATGCACGATGTGTCTCCTGTTTCAACGCCGTTCGCTCAGCGAGTAGCGATAGACCCCTCCATGCTTCTTCAACATGTAGGCGAATCCGGCGAGGTGCTTGATGGCCAGCTTCGAAAACTTGCGCGTGCGCCGCTTGTAGTCGTGCACGATGGAAATCTGCTGGCAGTAATAGTTGCGCAGACCGAGCTTGTGCGTGCGAACGCAGAACTCGGCGTCTTCGGGTCCGAAGAAGATCCGCTCGTCGTAGCCCATCAGCCGGGCGGCGACATCCTTGGTGAAGGTCTGGTTGGCGCCGAGCACGTAGTCCACTTCCAGCGGGTCGTTGCCGTCGTCGAATGGCGTGTCCAGCATCAGGTGCCGTTCCAGTTCCCTTTTGACGAAACCGAGCTTGCGGCTTACGGGAATGCGCGCGGCGATCGGCTGGTAGAAGCGCGGGAAGCGCCGGGTTGAATCCTGCCGGCTGCGATCGACGTTAAGCAACTGGAAGCCGACCACCCCGGCATCGGGATGGGCGTGGAAGAAATCCTCCACAATCGTGCCCGGGTCCCGCGTCAGGAAGATGGTGTCGTTATCCAGGGTCATGCAGTACTTGCCACGCGACAGGAACAGGCCGCGGTTGCGCGCCGGACCCACGCCGAAATTGCGCTCAAGGGGAAAATAGCGGACCTGTGGCAGGGTGGCGACGAATTCGGCGCTGCCGTCTGCCGAGCCGTTGTCGACCACGATCACTTCATCGCGGGAGAAGTCGACCTTGTCCATCAACGAGCGCAGGCAGCGCTCAAGGTTTTCCCGCTCGTTCCAGGTAATGATGATGATCGACAATCTCACGTCTGCCGCGCTCATGACGGATCTCCGGAAGGGTGGGCGCTGGCGCGCAGCGAAGAGGGGGTGATGACCTCATTGGCCTTCACCACGAAGTTGTCGGGAATCACCACCGGACCGAAAATGCACGCGCCGGTACCGATGGTAACGTTGTCCCCGATCACCGGCGTGCCGTCGCCGGGCCAGCGATTACCGATGCAAACACGGGCATATAGCGTGCAGTTCGCACCGATGGTGGTCTTGCCGTTCACGATCACGCCGAATGCGTGGTAGATCACAAGGCCAGGGCCAATGGTGGCTGTGGTGGGCAAGTAACACTTGAAGACGAACTCGGCCACTTTCTCCAGAACGCGCAGAGGCGCGTGCAACCAGGTGCCGCGGCAGGTGGCGATCAGACGGTAGCTCAGGATCACCCAGAACGACTGGTCGAGCATCCACCAGACCATCCCGCGGAAGCCGGGAAGCGATTTAAGTCGGCGGACGTCGGCGCGAAAGTCATCAAGCATGGACCGGATCCTGGCTGGGCTCGGGTTTCGGCAACGTCCGTCTTTTGTTCCGTCGGACTTTTTCCCTTTCGGCGGCGTCGAGCTGCGCCTGGGCGCGGCGCATGTCGTTGCGCGCATAGAACATCCCGACGAAGAACCAGAAGTAAGCCTCGTAGCCATTGAATTCGATGAAGGCCAGCATCAGGTAGCACACCAGGAAGGCCTTGACATTGCGTTGCTGGCCTTCGGTCGGGCTGAACACAATGTGGGCTGTCATCACCAGGAACAGCAGCAGCGATTGCACGCCGCCTTCGAGCAGGAACTGAAGGTAGATGTTGTGGACGTTGTTCTCGACAAAGGTAAGGCCTGAAATCTGCTCCATCAACGGCACGCCATTGCCCACGCCGTAGCCCAGGACGTTCTGCGCCAGCGCGGTACCGGCGGTGGTCCACAGGGCAAGGCGGCCGACATTCTTGTGTTCGAGGTTTGTTTCGGCCTGGAGGTTGAAACGGTCCAGCACCGGGATGTCGATCACCGAGGACAACACCATCCCTGCCACCAGCACCACCATGGCCATGGCCAGGAAGCTGTACAGATAGTAGTAACGGGTTTTGCGCGTGCGATAGGCGGCGATGCCGATCGATATCGCCGTACCCACCAGGCCTGCGCGGGAAAGCATGGTGGCGCTGGTCAGCAGGGCAATGCCGGCGGCGATCGGATAGGCGCGGGTACCGAGCAGGAGGATAGAAAGCAACGCCAGCAGGCTCGCTTCGATATTACGTCCGCCAGTGGACATGTAAAGCACGCTTGATGCTGTTTCGCTGCGCGCATAAACCGCTCCAAGTTGGCCGGCGTAGACGGCATCCCGCACGATCAGGAATGCCAGGCAACAGCCCAGTATCCAGATGAAGATCTTGCGCAGTTCCATCTCATGCAGTTTCCGACCGAATACCACGCCGAGGAAATACGATGTGGCCACGAACAGGATCAGGGTGGAGCGAAGGCCGCCGCCGTAGGTGGCGGCCGCTGCCAACGAAGTCACCGCCATCACCGCGATAAATGCGGTGGCGGGGTTCAGTTTCAGGTAGCGCAGCGCCGGAAAGTAAAGCATCGGCATCAACAACAGCAGGATGTGATAGACATTGACATGCGACTTGCTGGCGGTGCTATGCGTCAGCGGTATCTGCACGAATAGCATGGCCATCAGCGTTATCGCAGCCACACGCGTCTTGTTGATCAGCATGCGGCAGCCTCATCGCCCACATGCGTGGTGCAGCTCAAATGCGTAGCGGCGGGCCAGGACATCACCATCATCCGATGGCCACGCCAAAGAATTTGTGCACCAGTACCTTCACGGTCGATTTATAGCCTCCGAAGGAAATATTGCGGGCAATCTCGCCCAGTGGCGGACGCTGCCGGTTCATCACGTACTGGATGTTCCGGTGATTGCGCTGCTGGTCGGGGTTCATCAAGCCCGCATGCTTGGCGATGAACCGTTCGCTGCCCTCGGCGCGTTTGTTCGAGTTGCGGATGCGCGCGCGGGAACGGTCGTCATCAACGAAGGAGAGCAGCGGTCGTGTACGCACGGCCGCACCATACCGATGAACCAGGCGCACCCACATGTCGTAGTCCTGCCACGACGGCATCGACTCGTCGAAGCCACCCAGCTCGCGCATCCGCGATAGCTCGGTCAGCACCTGGTTGCCGGCCAGGTTCGCATACAGCAGGGCGGGAAGGGCAACGGTATCGACCCTGGCAAGCTCCGTGTCGCCAAAACGACGGCCGAGCAACGAGCTGATCTGCGCCGGTACCTGGAAATACTTGAAGCGGCTGCACGCAAACGACGGTGAATGACGGCGATAGAGGTTTACCAGGCAACTGATCCGCTGTGGATGGAAGAGGTCATCGTCGTCCAGGCCGGTGACATAGGTGCCCACGGCATGCTCGATGCAGCGATTGCGTGCACGGCACGCTCCCTGGGGCATTTCATTGCGCAGATAGGTGAACCTGCCGGGGTAACGGCGGACATAATCGGCCACCACCTCGGCAGTGTCGTCGGTGGAGGCTTCGTCGCAGATCAATACCTCGATCTCGGGATAGTCCTGTGCCAACACTGAATCGACCGCCCGGCGCAGCAGCGCCGAGCGATTGCGGGTGGGAATATAGACGCTCACCAGCGACATGGCAGCCTCACTCTTTCGATGCGGTTCGTTTCCCGTTTCATCTCAGGCGACCACCGGTTGAACCTGTTGTTTGAAGAACACATGGCGCCCCCGCCAGATGACCCAAAGCAGCGGCGGGGTTACCAGGACCAGGCGCACAATGCTGGCTTTCCAGTCGTTCGCCGGGTACAGCGCCACCGCCAGCATCAGGAAGATGTAGGGCACGAAGCTTTCCACCATCCAGGAGCTGAAGAACTCCCGCGCGGTAAGGCTGACGATCTTCGATGCGAAGAAGTAATAGGACAGCACCGTGGCCAGCAGCTGGCTGATCGCCAGCGCCACCGCCATGACCTCGAGCGAGCGCGACAGCGCACCAGCCACACTCACCAGCAAGGTGATCCCGCAGATCTTCAGGTTCCAGC
Source organism: Pinirhizobacter sp. (assembly GCF_036499745.1). Classification (NCBI taxonomy): domain Bacteria; kingdom Pseudomonadati; phylum Pseudomonadota; class Gammaproteobacteria; order Lysobacterales; family Rhodanobacteraceae; genus Pinirhizobacter; species Pinirhizobacter sp. Next base: position 20,812 of record NZ_DASYDG010000050.1, on the reverse strand, counting down.
CGAACTCGATGTCCGAGCGGCCCAGGCTTTGGCTTAAGGCGCCGATCAACGAACCGAGGGGGCGCAACATGCCAAAGAGCAGCATCAGGGGGATGAGTTCGGACACACCGGCATAGCGATGGCCATACAGGATCGCTACCGCGGGCGGTGCAAAGACAGCCAGCATGATGAACACGCTGGCGCTGAAGATCGACACCGCGCGCAGCCCGGTCAGGTAGATCTGGCGCATCGCCAGCGGGTCGTTCTGGCGCATCGCCAGTCTCGGCAGGGCCAGCCGCTGCACCACCGGCATGATCAGCTTGGTCGGCTGCAGTATCAGTTCCTTGGCCAGGGAATATACGCCCAGCGAGGCAAGGCCCAGGAACTTGCCCAGGATGATCTGGTCGGCCTGGCTGCGCAGCTGGTTGATCACCTGCGATCCAAGCTGGAAGGCGCCGTAGCTCAACGCCTGGCGGATAATGCCGCGATCGAAGCTACGGCCTGGATGCCAGCTGCGTTCGGCAATCGTGACGAAACACACCAGGCGCACCAGGCTGTTGACGATCATCGCGTACACCGCCGCCTCGATCGAGGCGCCATAAGCGAACACCAGTACCAGCAAGGTGATCAGTCCTGATACCCGGCCGATCATCTCGATGCGCGCTAGCCTTGGCAATTCGAAGGCCTTGATCAGGCTGGCCTGGTATTGCGAGGCGAACCCCAGCAACACGAAGTTGACGGTGGAGAGCCGAAGCAGGTGGCCCAATACATCGGAGCCATAGAAGTACGCAACACCGTAGGAAATCCCGAACAGCACCAGTGCGGAGGTCAGGCCCAACCCCGCGCTGATCATGAACAGCGACGTGCGTTCAGGCCGGCTGATGTTCTGTCGATGGACCAGATAGCTGCTCAGGCCCATGTCCTGCAACAGCATGGCGATGGCATTGACCACGTTGACGATGGCCAGTGCGCCGAGCAGATGGGCGTCGACGTGATGGGCGAGCACCGCGATCTGCATCAGCTGGCTGGCCGCGCTGACCATGGCCGACCCTGCAGTCCAGAAGGCGTCGCGTCTGGCGGAGATCATGGCGGGGTCGTCCTAGGTGAGGCGCGCGGCGAGCTGGTCATGCAACCGGCTCTGGTTGAAATGGATTTCGACAGTGGTTCGCGCGCACCGCGCGATCGCCGGCAGGTCGAAGTCACCACGCTGGATGCTGGCAAGCTTGTCGGCCAGCGCGGACACGTCGCGTTCGGGTACCAACCAGCCTGACCGGCCATCGTCGATCAGTTCAGGAATACCGCTGTGCACGGTAGACAGGCAAGGCACGCCGCTTGCCATCGCCTCCATCAGCGACACCGGGATGCCTTCCTGGTCACCATCGGCCGCCGTGACGCTGGGCAGTGCGAATACGTCGGCGCGGCCAAGCGCCGCCTGCACATAGGCTTTGTCGCGGCGACCACGGATGGCGATCTGCTGCCCGAGCTTTTGCCCGGCAACAAACCGCTCCAGCTCCTGCTGATGCGGCCCGTCGCCGATCACCTCAAGCTCCACCGGAATCCGCCGCTGCGCCAGTAGGCCAATGGCCTGGCACAGGAAGATCACGCCTTTTTTCTCGACCAGCCTCGCCACGCAGACCACCCGCAACGCTCGGCCGTTCGACGGCGCCGTATCCGCGGGCGGCTGGAAGGGGAAACTATCCAGGTCCACGCCCATACGGTGCACCTGGATTTTCCCAGGCTCGCACCCCAGCGCCTGGAGTTTGCGCTCGAAGAGCATGCTGATGGGAAGCATGCGTTCACCGCTGGCGAACAACCGCTGGTAGTCGCCGCCATGCCGCGCCAGCACGCTATGCCGCGACAGGTCGTAACCGTGGAATACAGTGAACAGCGGCCCGTCAAGCAAACCCAGCTCACGCAGGTTCGCCGCCAATACACCCGTGGGCCCGAAGTGCGCGATGATCGCCCGCGCCCTGAGCGGCTGGTGCAGCCGTCGTACCGCGCCGGCCAGCATCAGGGTCTTGGCGCTGTGACCGAAGCGACGCACCGACAATGCCCGTCGTACCCGCGCGCGGGGAAGGCCGGGCAGCACCTGGCGCAGGCGCCGCAGCATGATCTGCCAGCCGGCCGAGCCACTGGCCGGATGATCGAAAATGAAAGTGGCGCGGTCCATCAACCCGCGCGTCGCCACGATGTCGTCGGCGGCAGGCGACGGACCGCGGCTGATCGCCAGGATGCGCACGTCGAAACCGCGGTCGAGCAGGCCCACGATCTGGTCGATGACGAAGGTCTCGGAGTACCGTGGAAACTCGGGAAGGACAAACAGGATCGGCATGGTCATGGCCCGATCGCCAAGGTGGCGAGCAGGGATTCCCTGGCGAAGGCTTTCTCGCGGGCCACGGCCGCCGCCACCCTCGGTCGCAGCGTGTCGTCCTTGAGCAGCGCCAGCACCTTATGGCGCAAGCTGCCGTCCAGCAGCGAAGGTACCGGCACCGCCAGGTCGTCCACGCCAAGCCGCTTCATGATGCCCTCGGACTTGTGCTCGTAGTTGAGCGCCACCGAAGGCGTACCGAAGTTCATCGAGATGATCGCGCTGTGCAGGCGGGTACCGATAGTCAACACGCAGGCGCCCAGCCGGTGGCCGAGTTCGATGTCGTTCAATTCATTCATCTCGACATGGAAGCTTTCCGGGTGGCGTAACCGCGCCCGTACCTTGAGCGCGATCATGCGGTCGTCCTTCGGGTAGCCATCGATCGCCGTGCAGGTAGAGAACGCCGCCACCCGGTACCCGGCCTCGATCACCGCATCGAGGAGTTCGGCGAAGGCGGTTTCATACTGCGCCTGGGTGATACCCAGGCGCTTGTCGAACGGCGCCAGTTCACGGAAGGTCACCGCCACGGTAGGTTGCGCCGTATCGACCGCCACGGGCGTACCCGGATGCACCAGCCAGGCCGTATCTGAGGTCCAGCGCACCTTGTCCTGCGGTATCGCACTGTCGTGCATGTGGCGCACGCTCACTTCCTCGCGCAGGGCAAGTGCGTTCACGCGCTGCATCACATCCTGCGATACCCTTCGGAAGAAGGCATGTTTGAAGGGGCCAACGCTGTGCCCGATCATGTACGTCGGCCGTTCCGCCAGCAGGGCGCAGCTCACCAGGTCGTACTGGGTTGCACCGTAAAGGTCGACAAAGAACGAACCACCCACCTGGATCACCAGGTCGTATGCCTTGAGCGAATCGATGTACTGGCGGTGATGCCGCGGCAGTTTCAGCCAGCGTGCCCACCAGCGTCTTCGCAGGTGCCCGTGCAACAACCGGGGCACCAGCCTTCTCAACAACACCGAACGCATGGCGCCCAGGCGCTGCTTGCCGGCATCCTGGTAGTAGGCGTTGAGCACGTCGGGAAGAAGTGCACGGCCGAGCAGGTACTGCGAGCTGGTCGGAAAGCGGCTGGTGACGTCGATCCGGCTGTCCGGCAAAACGTCTTCCAGGCATTGCAGCAGGCCGCGCAGGATGGCGCAGTCGCCGCGGTTGCCGCAGGTATGGTTGCCGACGATCAGGATACGCGCCATGGTGCTCGATTCATGCAGTGCCCCTTGCCCAGGGAGGCGGTTCAGGCCGGATCGGCCTTGTACTTGTAGTAGGCATAGGTGGAATAGCCCGACGAACGACGCTCCACCGCGTTGAAGATCGCGCCCTTGAGCTCTACTCCGTTGTGTTCGAACCGTTGCTTCGCCAGTGCCAGCTCGCGTGCCTTGTTCAGGCCAAAGCGCGCCACCAGCAGGCTGGTACCGGCGTGGTGGCCGATCACGGCTGCGTCGGTGACCGCGAGGATCGGCGGGGTATCGATGATGACCAGGTCATAGGCCGACACCACGTCGGCGATGAACCTGGTGAAGTTCTCGTGCATCAGAAGTTCCGAGGGGTTGGGCGGCACCCGTCCCCGGCTGATGAAATCCACTTTCGGCAATGGCCCCTGCTGCAGAACCTCGGAAAGCTCCGCTCCGCCCACCAGCACGTCGGACAGACCCATGGGGGGCTTGATTCCCAACAGGTGATGCAAGGTGCCGCGGCGCATGTCGCCATCGACCAGCAACACACGCTGGCCTGCTTGCGCGATCACGGCGGCAAGGTTCGCCGAGATGAAGGTCTTGCCGGCGTTGGGGCTGGAGCCGGTAATCATCAGGACGTTGTTCTTCGCCTCGAGCCGGGCGAAATGCAAGCTGGTGCGCAGGCTGCGGATGGCTTCCACTGCCAGATCAGCCGGGTCGGAGATCGCGAGCAGGGGGCCACGGCCGTTCCGGGGACGATGCCCATTGAATGAGCGTGAAGTCTGGCTGGGGCTTAAGGGTACCGACGCGTAAACCGGCAGGTCGAGATCTTCGATGATCGCGGGATCCTCGATGCCGCGGTTGAGGATCTGCTTGAGGAATACAAAGGCCAGCGCCACGAAGCCGCCCAGGAAGGTGGCGATGATGATGATCAGGGCCTTGCGCGGCTGTACTGGCTGGGTCTTGTCCACCGCTGAGGTATCGACGATGCGCACGTTGCCCACGGTGCCGGCACGGGCGATATCCAGTTGCTGGGCCTGGTTGAGCAGGCTCGTATAGGTATTGCTGCTTACCTGCACATCACGATTGAGCTTGAGCAGTTGCTGCTGGCTGTCGGGCAGGCCGCCGACCTCTTTCTGCATCTGGCTTTTCTGTGCTTCAAGTTGGCCCATCTGTTGCTGCAACGCCTTGTAAGCCGGATGATCATGGGTGAAGCGCCGATCGATGTCCGCTTCCTGCAGGTGCAGCTGCTGGATGTTGGTCTCGACGGCCACGATCTGGTCGAGCAGGCCCTTGGTCTGCATGCTCAGGTCCACCGCGTGCGTCTGGGTCTGGAAGACGGTCATCGCTGCCTGCGCCTTGTCCAGGTCCTGCCGTACCTTGGGCAACTGATCCTTGACGAATTGCAGCTGGCTGGCGGCTTCGGCGGAATTGCGCTCGACGTTCTGGCGAACATACGCGGTGGTGATGTGCGCAAGTACCTGCTGCGCCAGCACCGGGTCGGCGTTGTTGTAGGTCAGGCCGATAATGCCCGAATCATTGCCTTCCTCCAGCGCCACGACATCTGTCTGCAAGTGGCCGATGGTGGTCAGGGCCGGCTGTTCCACGACGTCGAAGCGTGTACCGGGGTTCGCCGTGAGCTGCTTGACCTGCATGGTCACGCCCCGGCCATGGATCAGTTCGCCGACCGCGCCCTCAAGGATCCGCTTGCCCTTGTCGTCGTACAGGCTGAACTGATTATGCTCACCCGTGCGCAATTCAAGCTTGCTGCCGACCATGGTGTCGGGCAGGTCGAGCTTGAAGATGTCCAGCACCTCGCCGCCCCACCCGTAGCGACTCAGGCCAAAACGCGGAGACCCAAGATGACCGGGGTCGTGGCCTCGCGACAGGTAATCGCCCACGATGGGCAAGCGCCAGGGCTGTGTCTGGATGTCCAGGCGAAGATCGCCCACGGCCTGGCCGATCACCAGACGCGAGGTGATCAGTGCGATCTCGGTGACTGCCTGGGATGCTGTGGTTCCCAACGACTGGGTAAGGTCGGTGAGCCCGGGCAGGCTGGGCGTTTTCTGCTCTACCTGCACCACCGCCGTCGCCTGGTAGATCGGCGTAGCGAGCAACGTATACAGCAGACCCACCACGAAGAACGTTCCAGTGATGGCAACGATCAGCCACTTGTGGTCGAGCAGTGTGCCGAGCAACGCATTGAGATCGATGGTGTCGTCGTCATGAGCCTGATCAATCTTCGTCGTCATGCGGCAGCATGTTTCCTGGGGAGTGAATGGACGTCTAGCCGTTTATATCTCACCGATGATGAATGGGTAGAAAAGCATGGGTGTGGCACGTTTATCGATGTTCGAGATGCGTCGCGCAGCCGAAACCTTGCGCCTGCATGACACGCAAGCACACCTCGCATCGCGCAGATGCGTTGTTTTAGTCACATGAGGCGGACGTCTTTTTTTCAGCGACGGGCAATGACGATGCCCGTGCAGACGCCATTCGTGATCGCACGATGTCCTTCGCCACATCGACCTGGGGGACAAAGATCGATGAAGGGATTCAGCATAGACGGCCCGTCGGGCGCCTTAAAGCGACGTGGTCGTTTTTTGCGACCTGCATCAAGTTAACGACGTGTATGTGGCGGCATCAAGGCAAAAATGCAGTTTTGTCGTGAGGAATTTCCGGATATTCGTACACGAATTAATAACAACTCATTCAGTCTCAGGCGCTTTCTTGCTGCGATGCGATACCCGCCTGGGAAGGGTCGGGTACGGCAACCGCACAATGCACGGGATGTTTCACGACCGGATCATCCCGCAACGCAGCATCGCCTGCTCGTACGAAATGCCGACCCCACCCCACGCAATCATTTGCGAAAGGCAAGGGTAGCGAGCTGCGTGCGACCTCATATAATCGCCCCGCTCACACGGGGCCAGGGAAGGGGCGGGGATGACGGACCAACGGAACGTGCATATCGACATCCTGCGGGGGATTTCGATCGTGCTGGTCATGCTGCTGCACTATTCACTGGCCTACCGGTTGCATGGAAGCCCGTTGAATGAATGGATCCCCGTGCAGACGTTACGCACGATCTTCTTCAATGGTAACTATGGCGTATCGGTGTTCTTTGTGATCTCAGGCTTCCTGATCACAACAAACATCCTGCGTCGTTACGGCTCGCTGGCTGATACAGACGTTCTGCACTTTTACAAGCTCCGGCTGTTTCGCCTGTATCCATCGGTGGTGCTTGCCCTGTTGGTCATCACGGCACTGGGACTGGCCGGACTGCCGAGCTTCTCGAACATCGTCCATGGGAAGAACCTCGGCAGCGGGTTCTTCCTGGTTGCCAATGTCTCGGTGCTGACTTTCTGGCACAACCTCTTGATGGAGAGCGTGGGCTATTTCAACTATGCGATGAATATCTATTGGTCGCTGTCGGTGGAGGAGGTCTTCTATCTTGTCTACCCCCTCGTCCTGGTGTTCGCCCGGCGCCGTTGGCCATTAGTGGTGGTGGGTTGCCTTGGGCTCATCGTCGGGCCTGCCTACCGGTGGATCTATCGCAGCGACGAACTGTTCTTCATGTATGGCAACCTGGCATGCGTGGACATGCTGGTCTATGGCTGCGCCGCAGCAGTCGCCGCCGGGTCGGTGCAGTGGGGCAACGGGTACCGCCGGATCCTGGCGTGGCTCTTCCTGGGTGCCATGGGATGGATATACATGCGCGGGATCGACGGCAACGAGGCATTCGGAGCGACCCAGATGGGTGTTGCCGCAGCCATATTCCTGGTGGCTGTGTCGAAGCTGCCCGCCGGCGCCCTGGCCACTCGCGTGGGAGGTCCGCTAAGGTGGCTGGGTTCGCATAGCTACGAGCTGTACCTGTTTCATATCGTGGTACTTGGGTTGATGCAGCAAGTCATACCGAGGGCTGCGATGGATGCCGGGCGGAAGCTGCCAATGCTGGGGGTGTACTTCCTGGTGTCGGCCCTGATCGCCTGGGCAGTGGCCCGTTGGTATGGAAACCCCTTGAACCGCTGGTTGCGGACCATCAGCGCTGCTGGAAGCAAGCCCTCTACGATTCATCGGCTTCCCGCTGCTTCGCACGTGCCCGGCGCTGTCCGGCCTGGCGATCGGCCAGGCTCTGCTTCAGCAAGGCCCGCGCCATCCAGTGACTGACTTGCACGGCCTGCGTGGCCGACAAGCCGCGGATGTCACGAAGCACCAGCAGTGCTTCGATCCCGGTGGTTAATGCAAGTGCCGACACCAGGCGTGCATAGGCGGCCGGGCCCAGACGCGTACGCAAGGGCGAGACGGCGGCCTCGATCCACTCGACACGGCGCGTGCCCCGTGGAGGATGTGTATCGCTGGGCAAGTGCAGCACGGTTTCGTGGATCATCGTGCGCAGAAGCGGTTCGTTGGCCAGTGCCAGGCGCTGCATCTGTTCCACCAACGCGTCAACGCGTGCCTCGATCGCGCCGGTGGTGGTGCCCGATGGTGCGGCATCGAGCGCTGACTCCATCGACGGCCGGAGACCTTCCAGTGCCGCTTCCGTCATGAGCTTCACTTGCGTCGGGAAGTAGCGATAGGCCGTGCGTCGCGAAACCTCCGCGGCATCGGCGACTTCCGTTACGGTCGGTCGTTGCCCTTTGGCAATCATCACAGCAGCGGTTTCAAGCAGCGCACGCCGCGTGCGCAGTTTCTGGTTGGCACGGCCCTTGCGCAACCCGGCAGCCGAAAAATCATTCGATTTGGTCGTTGACATGGCGAAATACTAGCATTAGTGTTCGTGACACTAGAGTGCCATAAAGGCACCAGTATGTCGTAACGGCATGGAGCTGAGGCCAGTAACGCCGCGGATCAATCGGCACAGGGTGGGTTCTCGCTTCGAAGGGGCGGCAAACGGGGATCGGGCACGAAACCACGGTTTCACGCCCGACGAATTCACTCAGTGGAGAAAAATCATGACCGCAAAATACCAAGGCGTTCCTGCAGCACTGGCACTGGCCTGTGTCATTGCCATGGCCTGCACTTCAGGCGCGGCAGCCCACGAATCGGACGATCGGGGCGACCCAGGCGACCTGGCCGGAACGTGGCAGGTGCAGATAACGCTGCGCAACTGCACGTCCGGTGCGCCGATCGGCGCCCCGTTCTACTCGCTGCTTACCTTTGCCGACGGGGGAACGATGACCGAGACCACGGCCAACTCGATGTTCTTTCCAGCCATACGCGGGCCGGGTCATGGTGTCTGGAGCCGTGGCCGGCACAAGGGCGAGTACAGCGCTGCGTCCATCGCCTTCATCACCATGGACGGGGCGCTGGTCAAAACGCAGACGATCACCCAGGTGATCGACATGGGACCCGGGCCGAACCGGTTCACCACACCCAAAGCTGCGGTGGAGTTTTTCGATCCCGCCGGCAACCTGTTGACGACGGGTTGCGCCACGGCGGTGGCCAGTCGCTTCGGACTATAGTGGGATGCGGCAAGTGGATGGCGGCGCCTGACGCCGCCATCCACTCAACACAATGTCATTAACCGGTTGTCGGGAGATCACTCATGACAAGCAGGTTTTTATCCATCATCGCCGCAAGCGCGCTGTTCTTTGCCGTTGCCCTGCCCAGTAGCGCGGACGAGTCAGCCGAGAGGCCCCTTCGTCAGTCCCTTGATCGCCTCGCGCAGGCCTGGAATACCGAGAACGCAGCCATGTGGGCCAGTGAGTACTGGCCCGAGGGCGAGCTGGTCAATATTCTCGGCGGCATCATGCCGAACCCCACGGCGATCCGCGAACGCCACGCCGCAGTTTTGGCCGGCCCGTTCAAGGGCAGCCATTTCGAAAGCACGGTACGGCGAATCCTGTTCCTCGGTCCGGATGTCGCCATCGTCGATACCGATATCCGCGTGACCCGGTTTCGGGCCTTGCCGCCAGGCGCAGTGGCCACGTCGCCAGGTGTACTGCTGACGCGCATGAAGCATGTCTATCAACGCCGTGATGGCGTATGGCGCATTGCCGGCTCGCAAAACACCGCTGTGCTCCCCAGCGTCGATGCCCCGCTGACGCAACAAAACTGACATCCGGGAAGGCCATCGAACCCCACTCCAGCGGCGACCGGCTTCGGTCGCTGATGATGTATCGCAGGAGGTGTAAGTTTTTACGATTCGAGTGAGATCGATCTAAGAAATTTCACTTGCAACTTTCCAAATTCCCTCGCTAAAGTGCATGGCATTCCGCGCGAGGGCGCGGGGATAAGTCTGGGGTGCGTCCAGGGTTGGACGCTTGGGGGAGCAAGTGAATAATCATTCTCATGTCGACGCCGCCAGTGCGGTGGCGGGTAGTCGTGTTCGCTGTTTTTCAGGCGCGCAATGGACCTCCTGACGTCGCTGCACGCGTTACCTTCGATTGAGGACACCGTGGACGCCGTCCTTGCGTCTGCGCTGATGCCGGTCGTGCGCGACGTTGCTGGGCGGTCCCGGCAGGTCATCGAGCTTCGCACCTGTTCGCTTGCACCCCACCGGGTGGAAGAAAAGGTCGTGCGGGTTGGGAATGATCCCGGCGAAGGAGTGCTGGCCAAGGGTGAGGCGCGGGTCATCCTGCAGGGGAGGGCCCATTGCTACAACTTTTCCCTGGAGGCGATTTTTGCCCGCCTGGCGCTCGAGTCCGGTTACTCGGGCGTGAGCATGCGGGGGAAGGTGTGCTGGGATAGGGGGCGTGCAGTCGTGGATATCCTTACCCAGTCGAATCGTTACAACACCTGGGAATGGACGCGGGAATTTCGGGCGCCATAGCCCAGCGCGGATGACCTCGCCATCTTGGATCGCCCAGACCGAGTTCCTCCAATGGTGTGCCTTTCGCGCGTGGCTTTCGTCTCAACCCAAAGAGACTCCAAAAAGCCTGTCCAAATCGCGATGCCCCTTTACCGTGACCGTCAGCGCACGACCATCCAGTTGCCGCCGCAACCAGCCCCGGCGAACGCCCAGGTCCAATAAAGCGGCGCCAAGTGCACCACCAAGATGTGGCCGGCGCATGCTCCAGTCCAGGCACGGATAGGCGAAGCGTCGTCGACCTTGCATGGTGGTGCCGAGTCCAAGTTCGGCGAGGGCTTCCCTGCCGGCATCGCCCAATAGATAGTCGTTGCCACCAGCGGCCGGTTGCAGCCATTTCATGGCAAGCAGCCGATCGTGCCACGCCACGCCCCATTCTCCCGCCAAGTGGTCGTAGCAGCTGCGTGCCGACTGCAGATGACGTGGCGTTGAAGGCCTGAAGGGTGGGGCGTCATGGTTGCTTACCACCAGCAGGGCTTCCAGGGCCCGTCCGACTTCCGGACTGGCCAGGCGATAATACCGGTGCCGTCCCTGGACGATGAGCTGAAGCAAGCCGGCTTCTTTCATTCGCAGCAAGTGCGCGCTTGCCGTGGGCCCACCGATCCCGGCAACCGCCGCCAGTTCCGTACTGGTGCGCGCGTGTCCGTCCAGCAGGCAGCAGAGCATGCGACTGCGCGAAGGCTCGCCGATCGCTGCCGCCACGAACGACAGGCGCGCATCGGCGTGGTCCATCTTCACGGCGCTAGTTCCGTGGCGCTGATGAATGCATTGACGCTCGCATACAAGGATCGGCGGATTTTTTCCAGGTGCATGACGTGAGTCCCATCATCCAGTCGCAGTTGCCACTTCAGTGGCGACGCTGAGAACCTGGCCAGGAATGCCTTGGCTCCGGAATCGTTCACCACGACGTCGTAATTCCCATAAACCACGAATAAGGGCAGTTTAAGAGCCTTGGGGTCGTAAGGGTAAGCACCCGTGCCCACCGCACTTATATCGACATTCGGGCCCTCGGGAATTCTCAGCACGCCTGGCTTGTCTCCGGTGACATGGGGTACGGATGCTTCGAACTGGGCGGCCCAGCGCTTCTCAACGGCCGGATCAAGCAACTGTTTACCGGCGGGGAGCACCTTCTTGAAGCGTAACTGCTCCAGTCGCTCCTGGGCCGTGAGTGCAAACCAGGCAGGATGTTCAGAGCCGGCATCGTCATCTGGCCGGCCCGGAACGATCGGCCCGAACAAGGTCAACGACTTCAGCGCCCCGGGATGACTGGCGGCAAACGCCGTGGCGGGAATGGTGCCCCAGGAATGAGCCACCAGATGGATCGTCTTCATGCCGGGCTGCTTTTGCAGGTAATCGACCGCCAAGGCGATTTCATCGGCGGCCTCGGCGGCGCGTGTCACGGGCGCAGCAGCATCGGCAGCGCCAAGCATGGCGGGCGGCCGGCTTGATTCACCAAAACCCAGGAAGTCCAGCCCGCATGCGAGAAATCCTTGCCGGGCCATGAACCCCATCCACGAATCACCGGGGCTGAATTCGTAGCCCGCTGCCAACCGGGTAGGGAAGCTCGCACCATGGATAAACAGGACACTCTTATGTGTCGGCCTCTCCGGTGCGATGCAGTGAAGGGCGAGCCGCTGCCCGGGCGATCCCGGGACGGGAAGGTAGGTGGTTTTGAATAAGGCCGCCACGGTGAACGCGAACATTGCCATCATGAGAATCACGCATCGAGGGAGGAAAGCGCGATGGTATCGACGGCGGCGAAGGGACAATTCGTTGTTGACCGAAGTATGTCCGGCACCTCAAACATATTCACGCCGCCGCGCGCCCTCTCGTCGACGCCTCGGCCTCATGCAGATAAGTCGTAAGGCCGTCCTTCGCCACCGGAAGCGCATTGAGCAACATAACTGCACTGACCTGCCCGCGATGCCCTATGCCGTGGGTGATCACATGCATGAGCATCTCCTCGCGCGACATGCGTCCCGGGGCGCCGTCGGTAAACACGAAGTCGATACGTTCTGCCAACAGGTCGCTATCGAGCGTCGACACATAGTCGATATATTCCCGATCGACTTTCCTGATGTCCGCGGATAGATCTTCCAGCGCTGGCATCTGGGTTGAATTGGCCGACGTGTATGCGTGAGCCTGTCGCCTCACGTGCGCCGCGAAGATCCGGTCGACGATATAGCTGTGGCTCAGGGCCTTGATCGCCAGCCCAGTGATGGGGGAGTCACCACCCAGCCTGGCCAACGAGGTCAACAGTTCGTCGTTCGCCCAGGCTTTGTATCGGAACAGGCGCTGCATGGTGTCGTGCATGTCATTTTCTCCTGGAGTATTGCCTTGTCATTTCCACTGCGAGCAGAATACGAGCGACCATTCGCTTTTCAAACTCGCATTGGCGGCGTAGAAAAATGGCACGCAGAGCGCCCACGGAACCCAGGAAATTCGCCTCCCAGGAGCGATCGCGCGCGACGGTCGACGCACTGGTTGAAGCAACCGCTCGCATTCTTGTCAAGGAAGGCTTCGACAAGGCCAGCACCAACCGCATCGCAGAAGTGGCTGGGGTGAGCGTGGGTTCGCTCTACCAGTATTTCCCCGGCAAGGAAGCGCTTGTGGCTGCCGTCGACGAGCGCCACAAGCAGCAGGTCATGCAAACGGTCCGGGGCGAGTTGGCGGGAATCCTGGACCAGCCGGTGGAGCAGGGCGTGCGCAAGATCGTCGCCCTTGCGGTCAAGGCGCACCGTGTCGATCCTAAATTGCATCGCGTACTCGCCGAGCAGATTCCGCGCGTGGGCAAGCTCGAGGCGCTGGGAACCTTCAATCGCGAGAACTACACACTGTTCCGGACTTACCTTGAAAGCCGCCAGCACGAACTTCGTGTCGATGACCTGGACCTCGCATCATTTGTATGTGTGACCACGATCGAGGCGCTGACGCACAACGCGGTACTGCACCATCCAAAGATGCTCTCGGGCGACATGATGGAAGCGCTCATTGACGAGGCCGCGCGCCTGGTAACTGGCTACCTGAAGAGGTAGTTCAATGCCCCTGCCGAACGCGGCGTGGTCCCGGCGTCCAGGCTTTCACAAGTCGTGCCATAAAGATTAGTGTTGACTAATCAATAAGCAGGTACTAATGTTTATTCATGACCCCAGCCACAGCCATCACCACCGTCATGCGCGCCCTGGCCGATCCGACCCGGCGGGCCGTGTTCGAGCGGGTGGTCGGGACGGATGAGATCAGCGTCGCCGAGCTCACCCGCGGGAGCGGGGTGACTCAGGGCGCGATCTCCCAGCACCTGAAATCGCTCAAGCAAGCGGGGCTGGTGGTCGAGCGTCCCGAGGGACGCAACGTCTATTACCGGGCGCAACCGGAGGGCCTCACGCCGTTGGTCGACTGGATGAGCCACTACGGCGTCTTCTGGCGCGAGCGCTTTGCGGACCTGCGCACACTTCTCAAGGATATCGACCCATGAACGATCTCGCAGTGCAGACCGACACCCAGGCCATCGTGGTCGACGAAGTCTTCCCCCATGCCCCGGCGACGATCTGGAAGGCGCTGACCTCGGGCGATCTGATCGCCCGCTGGCTGATGGCGCCCGAGGGCTTCGAACCCGTGGTTGGCAACCGCTTCACTTTCCAAACGACGGCCGGTGGCAAATGGGATGGCGTCATCCATTGCCAGGTGTTGGAAGTGGTGCCCTGCGAACGATTCGTCTATGGCTGGCAGGGCGGTCACGCAGGCAACGATGGCTACGGCGCGCCGCTGGATACCATGGTGACGTGGACGCTAACCAGGATGGACCACGGTACGCGTGTACGCCTGGTGCATTCGGGCTTCGTGCTGCCAAAGAACGAAACCGCCTACCGGAACATGAGCGACGGCTGGAAGAAGGTGCTTCGCAATCTGGACAACATCTCGGCCGAAAGCCACCTTTACACCGGCGGCTGCGCCTGCGGCGCCGTCCGTTACGAAATCAACGGCGAGCCGCTCTTCATGAACCATTGCCAGTGCCGCGACTGCCAGCACATCAGCGGCACCGGCCACGGCTCGTACCTGACCTTTGCGGGCGATGGCGTGAAACTCGAAGGCCAGGCGACGCATTGGGACATCATCGCCGACAGCGGCAACGTCAAGACTTGCGCCTTCTGTCCGACCTGCGGTTCGCCCGTCTACATGACCTTCGCCGCCAATCCCGGTGTATTCACCGTGCACACCGCGAGCCTGGCCGACCCAGGCCGCTATCAGCCGCAGGTAGTGACATATGCGATGCGCGGCTACGCCTGGGACCACCTCGATCCGGCGATGGCGAAGTTCGACAAGATGCCGCCGGGTTAAGTGTCGGCGGACGCGCGCTCCATCACGGACTTGCGGGTTTCTCCGCGGACTCTTCGGGCAGCGCCGCCTTGCGCTCCGCTTCATAGCCTTCGATGAGATTGTTCGCCAGGGCCTTATACACGGGCACTCGGCAGAAAATGCCAGACACGGCACGGGCGAGAAGGCACGCGGCCATGATTGGCAGCGCCATTTGGCGGTTTGAGGTCAGTTCCAGTGAGATGACCGCGGCGGTCAGCGGTGCCTGGGTCACACCGGCAAGATAAGCGGCCATGCCCAGAAGGACGACCGCTGAGCTATCGGCACCGGGAATAAGCTGCGCTATGTTATTGCCAAGTCCCGCGCCGACGGCCAGCGCCGGGGAGAAAATGCCGCCGGGAATACCGGCCCATGACGAGGCTATGTTGCCGAGGAATTTCAGCACGCCGAATAGCGGGCCGGTGTCGCCATGGCCCTGTAGAATGTCACGCGCCTGGACATAGCCGGTGCCGTACAGGCCGTTGGCACTGAGCAAGCTCAGCAATACCAGAGCCACGCCGCAAGCGGCCGCGAAGACAATAGGCTGGCGGGCACGCAGACGCTCCATGGCACCGCGAAAACCAAAGGTCGATGGAATGATCAAACGGGCGAAGATGCCGCCAGCCAACCCGCCCGTGACCCCCGTGAGGGCGACGGCGATCCACGCGTTGCCCAATGGCAGGGCGGCTGTGATGTCGCCGAAGTAAGCGTAATTGCCGACAACGCCCAACGAGACCACGCCTGCAACAATAACCGCGGTAAGCAGCGTGCCGCTCATGCGGTGTTCGAAGGTGCCGGACATCTCTTCGATAGCGAAGACCACGCCGGCCAGCGGCGTGTTGAACGCCGCCGCCAGGCCTGCAGCGGAGCCGGCCAGGATGAAGCGGCCGGCAGCGGTGGGGTCGTCGAAGCCGAATCGCCGGCCCATGGAGTAGAGCAGGCCGGCACCCACATGCACCGTGGGGCCTTCGCGACCTACCGAGGCACCGCCGAGCAGGGCAGCGAGCGTCAGCGCCATTTTCCCGATCGACACCTTCAGGGACAGCAACCGCGCACGGAAGGCTTCATCCTCGATTTTCAGCGCTGCCATGGCCTGGGGAATGCCTGAACCGCGCGTGGCCTTCAATGCACCCTGGGTGAGCCAGCACAGCAGGGCGAATATCGTAGGAGTGATCAGCAGCGGCACCCACCAGCCATGCGACGCCACGCGGCCAAAAAGTGCGAATGCGTAATCCGCTGCCTTGGCGAAGAACACGGCGGAAAGCCCGACCACGACAGCGCCCGTCCAGAACAAAATGCGCCTTCGCCAATGACTGAACGACAGGAATTCATGAGATGCGATCTCCTGAAAACGAGTCTTCGTCCACCGGCGGAAATCACTCATTGATGCTGCTCAGCATGTTCGGAACTCGTAATCTTGGCCCTATATCATAGCCGCGCAGCTTCTTGGTGCCTAATTGACTACTTGCGGGCGGGCACGGTGGAGGAGCCTTCCGGGTTTGCACGGTAGCCCCGCCAATGTGACCATACCGGCAGTCCGAAGGCGGGAGAGTTCGTTGCTGAAAACCCTGATCTGGCGTCCGTTCCAGCGGCTCGTCGACTTCGCCTCCGGTTCGGCCACGGGCGGTCTCGTGCTGATGGCTGCTGCCCTGCTTGCCATCATCGTTGCCAACTCCACGCTGGGGCCGTTGTACTTCGATCTGCTCAATCGCCACATGGGTCCATTAAGTGCCTTGCACTGGATCAATGATGGCCTGATGGCAGTGTTCTTTCTTTTGGTGGGCCTTGAGATCAAGCGTGAGCTCATTGACGGCGAGCTCGCGACCAACCGCCTGCGCGTGCTTCCGGGCCTGGCGGCGCTGGGCGGGATGCTGATGCCCGCCGTTATCTACCTTGCCGTGAACCACGGCGATGCTGCTTCGATGCGCGGATGGGCCATACCATCGGCAACGGATATTGCCTTTGCACTGGGCGTGGCTTCGCTGCTGGGAAAGCGCGTGCCCTTATCGCTCAAGGCGTTCCTTGCCGCGCTGGCTATCATCGACGACCTGGGTGCCGTGATCATCATCGCGGCTTTCTATACGCCGCATATCAATCTGTTTTATCTCGCGCTTGCCATCGCTGTTGTCGTGGCACTCGCGGGCTTGAATCGCGCCGGGGAACGCAGGCTTTGGCCTTATCTGGCACTGGGCTGCGTATTGTGGATCCTTGTACGCAGTTCAGGCGTGCACGCAACGCTTGCCGGAGTGGCCACGGCGTTGTGCATTCCACTGAGCGATGAAGCGGGCAGGCTTCCGTCCAATGGTGACTGCACGCACTCGCCGCTTCTTCGCCTGGAACACGCGCTTCATCGATGGGTGCCGATTACCGTCCTGCCGTTGTTCGGCTTCGCCAACGCAGGCATCTCGTTCGCCGGCCTGGGCATGTCGCAGTGGTTTGCCTCCACCACGCTCGGCGTGGGCCTGGGGCTTGTGGTAGGTAAACTCATCGGGGTATTCGGTACTGCCTGGCTTGCGATCAGGCTCGGTTGGGCTGAGATGCCGCGTGGCGCATCGCAGGTACAGCTGTTCGGCACGGCCTTGCTGTGTGGCATAGGTTTTACGATGAGCCTTTTTATCGGCACGCTGGCCTTTCCGGATCATCCGGAACTACAGGACGAAATGAAGCTCGGCATCCTGGCGGGCTCGATCACGTCGGGAATCGCAGCGTGGCTCGTATTTAAAGCGATTGCCAACAGATCGCTCAGTCTGTCCCCCAGCGTGCCTGTCGAATCGCCACATAAATGATAACCACAATCTTCAGCATGGGCGCCGTCACGATCGCCTGCGGTGTTGGTTTTGTCGTGGCTCTATACATGACATTGGTGTGGCGGATGCTCATGGCGCGGTGGATCTGGCGCGCGGCCGCAACGATGAAAATCGCCAGGGTATCGGCGTACCAGATGGCCTTGATGAATGGCGGTGTGCCCCGGGTCGCGCTCACGGGCGTCGTTCGCCTGTTGGGACGCGGGGCATTTGAGGCAGGCGTTTCGGGCGTTCTGACGCTCAACGACACATGCCACGATGAGCTCGACCATGTCGAGCGCGAGGCTGTCGCGGAAACAAGGAATCCGGCAGTGTTCAGGGAATTCCTGATCCGGCTCGAGGCACGTCTCAAGCGAAACGGGGTAGCAAGGCAGCTGCGAGGTGAACTGATCGCCATGGACTATATGCGGGCCTGGGGATCGAAAGCATGGTGGACGAACTATGCATCGAACATGCTGCCGTTCGCGATATTGACGGTTGTGGCATGGGCCGCCATGGCATCGGTTTCCATGACGCCGGATGCGTACCATGCACTGATGGCATTTAGTGGGTTCTGTGTCCTGATCATGCTGGTCGTTGCATTGCCCAGGCAGGTCACCGCGTTAGGGCGATATATCGTGTGGTCGGCCACACAGCACCATCCGGACTTGAAGGATGCACGGGCATCACAAGGTGATGCGCTTGATAACAAGACGCTGGGCCAATCCGTAGCGTTATATGGCGCAGACGCACTGGCGGGCAGTGATCTGGCGTGGATTCCGGGTGTTTTGTCGCAGGTCAGCAGTTCGGATTGAAGTGAGAGCAGCTCCTCTGCCGTCGACAGAAATTGCCGGATATTCATAACTCAATATCAGGACGCCGGAATAATGGGAAACAGCCGAGGTCGCTTCGCCAGATACCATCAACATCGGCACGCGAAAGCCGTTAGCCAACAGGCCACGGGGCGGATATGGCACGCATCTATGTAACGGACACCATGGGCGAGGCGGAGGTGCGCGTGGCCATCCTCAGCACGCGCGGCAATGCCGACCTATGGGTCTGCCGCGTTTCCTCCTGGGGGCTCGCCGTTGGCGACGAACGCTGGTTCGTGACGCCCGATCGGCAGTCGGCAACCAAGCGGGTGTTTTTCACCTCGCAGGGAATGGCCCAGGTCACGATCTGCTTCGTGCCGACGCTAGGTGAGGCCGGGTGGCGCGATCCCGCGCGTGCAAGGCGGGGATTGTTCTTACGGTGAAGGTTTACCGTCGGCCGGCAGGCGTATGACCGGCGTGCTGGCGAGCTTGAGCACCGCCTGGACACGCGCCGCAGCATCTTGCGCCGCGGCGGGCGAGGGGAAGCGGCCTGCGGCCAGGACGATCCAGGACGTATGGTCCGGGTCGACGGCGGAAATCCGCCTGAGTGGAAGGCCCAGCCCCTGCGACTGGCGTTCGAGCGCGTCCGCGTCACCGGCGACGACGAACTGGCCAAGCTGCAACGCATAGGCGGGCTGGCCGGGCGCCGGTAACGGCGCGGCTACATCGCTGGCGACTAATAACGATGCGGTGGAAACGGCGCTTGCCGATGGCGCCGGAGTGGCGGCGGTCGCAGGCGATGCAGGCACGAGCACCGTGGGAGGAGCTGCATGAGCGTGCCAGGATGCAGCCAATTCGAGCATGGGCGCGCGCCAGTGATCAGGTGCCGCCATGCCGCCGGCGAAAGCGAGTGCCCCAAACAACACGATCAGCAAGATAAGGCCGAGCTTGGCAAACATGGATGATCCCCTGTCGCAACGTGAAACGGCGGCGCCGCTCCATTTACCAAAAAACTATTTGCCGAATTCGTGCCCACCTGTCCCGACATCAAGTTGCCGCGCATGTGATTTTCTTTGACGTGTGCATATTGTGATTACGAAGAGCGAAGGGCAACATTGCCAGTCCGGGGCATCGCCATCGAGGCAAAGGATGCGATACCCGGTACAGGGGGCATCATGGTTGACATCGCGGAACTTAACCTGCTTGGTTCCTCGCCGCAGTTCGCACACGTCATCGCACAGATACGCCGTATCGCGAAATTCGACGTCGCCGTGCTGATCGGCGGCGAGACGGGCACGGGCAAGGAGTTGGGAGCCAGGGCCGTGCACTATCTTAGTGCGCGTGCATCGCGGCCGTTCATCGCCATCAACTGCGGCGCGCTGGCCGATTCGCTGGTCGAGAGTGAACTGTTCGGGCACGAGCGCGGGGCGTTCACCGACGCCCGGCAGGCGGCGCCGGGACTGGTCAGCGAGGCCGAAGGCGGCTCGTTGTTCCTCGACGAGGTCGACACGCTTTCGCTCAAGGCCCAGGCATCGCTGCTGCGATTCCTTCAGGACGGTACGTACCGCCGCGTAGGCGGCACGCAGACGCGTTCGACCGACGTGCGGTTGATCGCGGCAAGCAACGCCAACCTCGACGAGCTGGTCAAGGCACGGCAGTTTCGCCGCGACCTGCTGTACCGGCTCAAGGTCATGCCTTTGGTGATGCCGCCGTTGCGCGAGCGCGGCGGTGACGTAGTGGAACTGGCCGAGGCCTTCCTGCGGCGGCTCAACCGCCAGTATGGCGCGCAGACGACGTCGAAGCATTTTGACCCGGGCTTTCTATCCGCGTTGCGGCATTACAGCTGGCCGGGCAATGTGCGTGAACTGGAGCACTTCGTGCAGCGCGAGTACCTGATGTGCGACGGGCAGCTGATCCAGAGCGGTCCTCCGCGGGATCTGCCCGAGCCAGCATCCCATGCCTGCGACGACGCTGCGTTCAAGCAGGCCAAGGCACGAGCCGTCGCGGATTTCGAGCGTAACTATGTAGCGTCGGCCATGGAACGGGCGCGGGGCAACATCACCCAGGCAGCACGCATGGCAGGCCAGGATCGAAGTGCATTCAGCAAGCTGGTGAGCAAGTACAGGCTCGCTTCCGTTGCCGAAAAGGTGCAAGATTCCGGCGAATAAAATCACCCGGTGAGGCGGGCGAATGACCGGCCAGTCCGTACGTGTCGTTGCCAATGCCATCGCCTGCTACCTGGCGACGCGGCCAGGTAGTGCCGATTCGGCCGAAGGTATCCAGCAGTGGTGGCTGAGACCCACGGGCGTGGAGGTGCCGCTGGAGGTGGTTTCCGAAGCGTTGCGGCTGCTGGAAGGGGAGAGCGTGGTGGAGTGCCGGCAGCTTGGGGCGCGCGAGGTTTGGCGTCCGCGGCGCGGTGAAGGCTGACACCCGTTCTTACGCGCTGGGGTTTCCCCTCACACCAGCGCCTTGCACCTGGCGTGCAAATCCAACCACGGCGTGATGTTTTTTTCTCACCCGATTGCTGAGTG
>NZ_DASYDG010000049.1:0-29373 GCF_036499745.1 Pinirhizobacter sp. | reverse complement strand
CGCCGATCGTACTGACCTATCTGTTCGTGACAGCGCTGGCGGTGTCAGGGTTGTGGCAGGTCAACGATGACATCCGCGCGGCGCAGTCGATGCTCACCACGCACATGGTGCCGGCGCTGCTGTTCCTGCTGATGATCAATTGCGACCTTCGCGCGATCTGGCGGCTGGGGCCGCGCGTACTGGCGGTATTTGTCTGCGCGGCCGTCGCCTTGTTCGTCGCATTCATCGCCACCTTCCTGCTTTATCGCCGCTGGCTACCCGGTGACAACTGGCAACCGCTGGCCGCATTGTCGGGCAGCTGGATGGGCGGCACCGCCAACATGATCGCGGTGAAACAGGCGATCGGCATGTCCGACCAGCACCTGGCGATGTCGCTGCTCACCGATGCGCTGTGCTACTCGATGTGGGTGGTGGTGCTGTTCTCGGTGGCTCGGCTCGCCGTCGGGTTCAACCGCTGGACCAGGGCGAAATCCAGCGGCGATATGGAAGTCGCCGAGACACCGCAGTCCGGTCCGACCACCTACGACAGCGTGCTGCTGTGGCTGGGCATGGCGCTGGGCGTGGCGGCGTTGTCGGGCTGGTTGTCCGGCTGGCTGCCGGTATCGAGCATGGTAGGCGGCACCACCTGGACGATCCTGCTCGCCACGGCGGCGGGACTGGTGGTGGCGCATACGCCGCTGGCGCGCTTCCCCGGCGCGGGCATCATCTCCAGCGCGATGCTGATCAGCGTGGTCGCGGTGCTTGCTTCGCAAAGCAACTTCAACGGCATCGCCGCGGCGCCGCTGTACCTGTTGTGCGGCGTCACCGTCATCGCGATCCACGCGGTGCTGCTGATCGGCTTCGCCAAGCTGTTCCGTTTCGATCTGTATCTATGTGGCATTTCCTCGCTGGCGATGATCGGCGGCGTGGCAGCCACGCCGGTGTTGGCGGCGAGCTATTCGCGCGCGCTGGTGCCGGTGGGCATCTTGCTGGCGCTGCTTGGCTACATCCTCGGTACCGGCTTCGGTCTGGTGGTAGCGACGGTGATGTCGGCACTGGCCGGGCCGTGAGGCTTGCCAACCGCCGGCCGAATATTCAGGAGCATTGATCATGCGACTTCCCATGTGTGCCGCGCTGCTCGCGCTCGCTTTCACCGTCTCGGCCGCGCCTGCGCGCGATCGCGTGGACAGTGTGTCCACGACGGCGGTTCCGCCTTCAGGAGTGATGGGCGTGGGCGACGCCCAGCTCACCCCCGAATACTGGATCAGCCTTCAAAAGCAGCCGAACCGCGAAATCCTCAGTCGTGCCGAAATCGACGCGGAAAATGCCAGGCTACTGAAAGTCGATCCGTCGATGCACGACCTGCGCGCGTTGCCTCCGACGCTGACACGCGAGCAGGTGACCGACTGGATCAAGCAGCTTTCCGAACGGCCGGCCAAGCCGATGTATGACGTCGCCGGCGAGCTGGTGACATCGGCCACGTTCGATGCGATGGTAGACAACCTGGCACTGTCGGATATTCCCGCGCAGCAGCCCACGCGCTACGGGCTGGTGGTGCAGCGTGCGTCGTTCCGCACCTTTCCAAGCAGCCTGCGCGTGTTCAGCCGCAAGGGCGATACCGACATCGACCGCTTCCAGGAAACCGCCGAGTTCCCAGGCGTGCCGGTGGTAATCGTGCATGCCAGCCGCGACGGCAAGTGGCTGTTCGTGGTCAGCCCGCGCTATGCGGCGTGGACTGAGAAGGAGAACGTGGCCGAAGGCAGCGCCGCCCAGGTGTTCGGCTATGCCGACAAGAAACCGTATCGGGTGATTACCGGCCCGACCGAGCGCACTGTGTTCACCCGCGAGGTACCGGGCGTGTCGCAACTGCAGCTGGACATGAGCACGCGGGCGCCGCTGCTCACCGACCTGCAGCCTGACTTGCCGGTCAACGGACAGACACCGTACGCGGCCTACACGCTGGAGCTGCCGCTCCGCGATGCGGACGGCAAGCTCGGTTTCACCCCGGCGCTGTTGCAGAAGAACACCGATTCGGCGCCCGAGTACCTGCCGCTGACGCAGGCCAACATCGTCCGCCAGGCGTTCAAGTTCCTCGGCGAGCGCTACGGATGGGGCCACGGCTACAACGGCCGAGACTGCAGCGGCTTCGTTTCCGACGTGTATCGCAGCATGGGCGTGCAGATGCCGCGCAATACCAGCAAGCAGGCGATCAGTCCGGCGTTGGAACATCGCGCATTCACCGAAGCGGACAGCCGCGAAACACGGCTCAAGGCCGCACACGCTCTTCAGGTCGGCGACCTGGTCTACATCCCAGGCCACGTGATGATGGTGATCGGCCAGCGTGACGGCGAACCGTATGTGATCCACGACGTCCTGGGCATGACCTACCGCAAGAGCGACGGCAGCACGGGCCACGTCAGGCTCAATGCTGTCTCGGTAACGCCCCTGCTGCCGAACCAGTTCAACGACCACCAGACCTACGTCGATCGCATGACCAGCATCGTGCGCATCCGCCATTGAGTTCTCGCGCACCCGCGATCAGCGCGCAAGGAAACGACTTCATGACCGACCCTGTCTATAGCAACCGCATCAAGTACACCGCCTCATGAAAATCACCCAGATCACCTTCGGCATGCTGCGCGTGCCGCTGAAGACGCCATTCAAGACCGCGCTGCGCACTATCACCATGATCGAGGACATCGTGGTGATGGTGCACACCGACGACGGTCATGTCGGCTATGGCGAGGCGCCGGCCACCGCGGTGATCACCGGCGACACACACGGCTCGATCATCGATGCGATCCGCCATTACATCTCGCCGCGGCTGATCGGCCAGGACATCGCCGACCTCAACAGGATCACCCATTTGATCCAGGGCGCGATGGAGAAAAATACCAGCGCCAAGGCTGCGGTGGAGATCGCCATCTACGATCTGTGGGGCCAGCTCTACAACGCGCCGCTGTACAAAATGCTCGGCGGCGGCGATCCGGCGATCACCACCGACATCACCATCAGCGTCGATTACATCGACAAAATGGTGGCCGATTCGGTGGCTGCGGTGGAGCGCGGTTTCGAATCGCTGAAGATCAAGGTCGGCAAGGACATCGGCGTGGACATCGAGCGGGTGCGCGCGATCAACGCCGCGGTCGAAGGTCGGGCGTTGCTGCGGCTGGACGCCAACCAGGGCTGGACCGCCAAGCAGGCGGTGTACGCGCTGCAGACGCTGGAGGAAGCTGGTGTCAAGCTGGAACTGATCGAGCAGCCGGTGAAGGCGCGCGACCTGGAAGGCATGCGATACGTGACCGAGCGCGTGCACACGCCGGTGATGGCCGACGAAAGCGTGTTCGGCCCGATGGAGGTGATCGAACTGATCCGCATGCGCGCGGCGGACATCATCAACATCAAGCTGATGAAGACGGGCGGCATCTCCAATGCGATCCGCATCGCCGACATCGCCGCCATGCACGGCATCGACTGCATGATCGGCTGCATGATCGAAACCAGCATCAGTGTATCGGCCGCGGTGCACCTGGCGGTGGCCAAGGCCGATGTGATCACCAAGGTCGACCTGGACGGACCGTCGCTATCTGAGTTCAACCCGGTCGATGGCGGCGTGATCTTCAACGAATCGGAAATCTCCGTGACCGAGGCGCCTGGCCTGGGCATCCGCGAGATCCGTGGCCTGGAGAGGATCGAGAACTGATGTCGCCGCTTGTCATCATCCGTTCGGAGCGCGACCAGATGTCCGCGGTAGAGCGGCGCATTGCCGATTTCATCCTGGAGAACGCGCAGCTGTTGCGGGACTACTCCTCGCAACAGCTTGCCGACGCGCTGGGCATCAGCCAGTCCAGCGTGGTCAAGTTCACCCAGAAGCTGGGATTCAAGGGCTATCCGGACCTGAAGTATTCGGTAGGCGAGGCCAATGCGCGCGCCGACAGCGGCGATGCACCGCAGGTGGTGGCGTCGAGCAACGGTGAGCGTGACGAATCGCCGGCGCGAAACCTGTGGCGGCGCAAGTCGGAGGCCGAGGAAGCCACGCGCTTGATCAACCTGCCCGCGGCCATCGAGAAGGTGGCCCAGGCGATCGAGTGCGCCGGCCGCGCCGGCAAGGTGTTCATCATCGGCCTGGGCGAGGACGACATCCATGCACGGAATTTCGCCCTGCGCCTGTCGCTGCTGGGCATCCTTACCGTGCACAATTTCGATACCGCACGCATGACCGCCAACATCTCCGCGGCGGGGCAGGGCGATGTGCTGCTGGTGTTTTCCGAGCACGGAAACCACCCGGCGCTGTGCAAGATCAGCCGCTACTTCCGCGAGCGCCGCGGCAAGGTGATCTCGGTGACGCGGCACACCGCCAATCCGCTGCGCACCTTGTCCGATCTGGCGCTGCTGGTCTCGGCGTACGACGAGCTGCCGTACATCCAGCCACTGCTTTATCAATCGGCATTGCAGCACCTGCTGGACAACGTATTCGTGCTGTTGTGCGAGGCATACGACGACCGCCATGCCCAGCTGGTGGCGAACCTGGACCGCATCCAGCTGATGCTCGAACCGTAACGATTTTCCCAAAGGCCAATTGCATGTTCCTGTCACCTATTCATCCAGAGGACGCCGCACGATGAATCCAACCGCGCGCGTGCTGGCAGGCCTGGCGGCCGGTGCCGTCATCGGCCTGCTGCTGGCCGCCTGGCATCCGGCGGTTGCCCTCGAAGTGGCAAATGTTGCGCAACCGGTCGGCAAGCTGTGGTTGAACGCTTTGCAGATGACGGTGGTGCCGCTGGTACTGGCACTGGTGGTGATCGGCGTCAATACCGCCACGGACGCTGCCGCATCCGGTCGCATCGCGCGTCGAGCTATCGTGGTTTTCATTGTGCTGCTGACCCTGGGCGCGCTGTTCACCGCGCTGGCCGCGCCTTGGGTGTTCAGCCTGTTTCCGCACAACCCGGCGCTGGCCGCGGCGCTGGATCATGCGGCGGCGTTGCCCGCGGCGCAGACGGCGCCGGTGGGGTGGATCGATGCGCTGGTGGCTATCGTGCCGAACAATGCCGTGAACGCCGCTGCACGTAGTGCGATGTTGCCGCTGGTGGTGTTCGCCTTGTTCCTCGGCTTTGCGCTGACCCAGATCAGCCCCGCGCGCCGTGGCATGCTGGTGGAATTTTTCCAGGCGATCGCCGATGCGATGATCGTGATCGTGCGTTGGGTGTTGTGGGCAGCGCCGCTGGGGGTGTTCGCCCTGATTCTTTCCGTGTGCGCACGGGCCGGCCTGGGCATGCTCAGTGCGCTCGGTGTGTATGTGCTGACCGAATGCCTGATGTATGTGTCAGTGACGCTGATGATGCTGCCGGTGGCGGTGATTTTCGGTGGCGAGCGCGTCCGCCGCTTCGCCGCGGCGCTGCTGCCGGCACAAGTGGTTGCGGTGAGCACGCAGTCGTCGCTGGCTTCGTTGCCGGCGATGCTGGAAAGCACGGATCAGAAGCTCGGTTACCCTGCGCCGGTCACCGCGCTGGTGCTGCCGATGGCGGTGTCGCTGTTCCGCCTGACCAGCCCGGTGCAATACGTGACATCGGCCGCATTCATAGCCTGGGCCTACGGCATCGACCTCTCCGCCGCGACCCTGATCACCGGCGCACTGCTGGCGGTGGTCATCAGCCTCGGCTCGGTGGGTTTGCCGGGGGCGGTTACCTTCATCGCCACCAACCTGCCGGTTGCGCAGGCGATGGGCGTGCCGTTGAGCCCGCTCGGCCTGATGCTTGCCGTGGATACCTTGCCCGACACGCTGGCAACGCTGG
The DNA here is from genome assembly GCF_036499745.1 of Pinirhizobacter sp. Taxonomy (NCBI): domain Bacteria; kingdom Pseudomonadati; phylum Pseudomonadota; class Gammaproteobacteria; order Lysobacterales; family Rhodanobacteraceae; genus Pinirhizobacter; species Pinirhizobacter sp. The sequence continues at coordinate 23,602 of NZ_DASYDG010000049.1, read as the reverse complement.
GCAACGTCACCGCCGATCTCACCGCCGCCAGCGTGGTGGCCCATCAGTCAAGGCGCGACACGGTATGAGTGCAAGTACTTCCGATTTCGATGCGATCGTGATCGGCGCGGGCATCGCCGGCGCTTCGGTCGCCTATTTCATGACCCCGCATGCGCGCGTGCTGGTGCTCGAGCGCGAAGCCTACGCGGGCATGCATTCCACCGGCCGTTCGGCCGCGCTGTTCAGTGAAACCTATGGCACGCCGCAGGTGCGCGCGCTCAGCCGGGCCACGCGCCCGTTCCTGTCGGAGCCGCCGGCCGGGTTCGCGACGCATCCGATTCTCACCGTGCGCGGCAACACCATCATCGGCAAGGCCGACGAGGTCGATCGGATCCGCGCCGAGTACGAGGCAATGCGGCCGTTTACCCCTGAACTGGAACTGCGCGGCACGCGGGAGATCCTTGGCAGCGTGCCAGTACTCAAAGCGGAGTTCGCGCAGATCGGCTTGCACGAGCCCAATGCCGCGGACATCGACGTCAATGAACTGCACCAGGGTTTTCTGCGCGGGTTGCGTTCGCGCGGCGGACAACTTCGGCTGAACGTGAACATTCGTTCGATCAGCCGCCACGGGCAGGACTGGCAGGTCGACGACGGCGAACACACGTATCGTGCCCCGCTGCTGCTCAACGCCGCGGGCGCATGGGTCGATCAGGTGGCGAGGATGGCCGGTGTAAAGCCGATAGGCATCACGCCGAAGCGTCGCTCAGCGTTCGTGTTCGATCCGCCGGAGAACATCGAAACGGCTCACTGGCCGTTCATCACCGCGTTTGACGAGACTTTCTACTTCAAGCCCGACGCCGGCTTGTTGCTCGGCTCGTGCGTCAACGCCGATCCGGTGGAGCCCCACGACGTGCAGCCGGAGGAATACGACATCGCGCTCGGCATCCACCGTATCGAGGAGGCCACCACGATGAACATCCTTCGGCCACGCCGCAGCTGGGCCGGCTTGCGCTCGTTCGTTGCCGATGGCGATCTGGTAGGCGGCTTTGCATCCGATGCAAAGGGATTCTTCTGGATCGCCGCGCAGGGTGGCTATGGCATCCAGACATCCGCAGCGATGGGCGAGGCCTGCGCGAACCTGGCATTGGATCGACCACTACCTTCGGCACTGGTCGATGCGGGTATCACTGCCGACATGCTTGCACCGCGGGTGGCTGGCCTGAACGGGGGTGCGGCGCCATGAATTCCGTTCGCTCCGGTTTCTTGTTTTCCACCGACCCGCGCGTGTACCGAAGTTGAGTTGCAAATATTGTTTTAGGGGATCCATTAACGGTAAGGCGGCTGATTGAACGGGGTGCACTGTCAATGAATAAGAAAATTTCGCGCATATCTCGAAGCAATACTGTCCTCAAGCAAAAAGCGCTGGCCCTGGCCATCGGTTCCATCACCATGGGTTTTGCGGGCACCTCCTGGGCTCAGGCGGTCAACGGCACCATCTACGGCACGGCTCCGACGGCTGCCAATGAAACCATCCAGGTCAGTGGTGGCGCGGGTTTCAATCGCACCATCCCGGTCGGGGAGTCGGGAAAATTCTCGATCACTCTGCCGGTGGGTACCTACACCGTATCGCTGCTGCAGGATGGCAAGGTTGTACAAAGTCGCAGTGAGGTCAGCCCAGTCGCGGCCGGCGCGGTGGCCGTGGACTTTGTGAACGGCACTAACGGTGTCAACGCGCAGAACCTGTCAGCGGTCACGGTATCGGCGAATGCGATTCCACCGATCGACGTGACGACTACCAACCAGGTCACTACGATCACCTCCAAGCAGCTGCAGCAGCTTCCTCTGCAGCGCAGTGCTGAAGACATCGCCTTGCTGGCGCCTGGTGTCGGCATGGCCTCGCCGCAAGTGGGCAGCGGTCCGCTTGGTACGCCGGTCAATGTGTTCGGCGGCGCGTCGGCAGCCGAGAACGCCTACTACGTCGATGGTATGAACGTCACCGAGGCGCTCAACAGCCTGGGCGGTGTCACGCTGCCGTATGGCGCAATCGAACAGCAGCAGACGTTTACCAGTGGCTACGGCGCCCAATACGGCCGTTCGATCGGTGGCGTGATCAACCAGATCGGCAAGAGCGGCGACAACGAGGTGCATTTTGGGGCGCGCGCACTGTGGCAGCCGACGAGCATGCAAGCCAGCCCCGTCAACTACCACTACGCCAATCCGCTTTATACCGAAGCTGGCGGCCGGCCAGGCGACATTGCCTTCTACCGTAACAAGGACAAGGGCAGTGAGAAAATTTACGACGCCTATCTCAGTGCGCCGATCATCAAGGACAAGCTGTTTTTCTTCGTCAGCGCCGAACAGGACGATACCAAGTCCAGGTCAACCGACGAGTTCGCCGCCGCCGGCAGCACCACCAACCTGACCAACGCCCACGCCCCGAAGCTCTATGGCAAGTTGAACTGGAACATCAACGACAGCAATACCCTGACGGTGACGGGCCTGAAGAATTCGTATAAGACCTGGACGAATTCCTACGGCTTCGACTACAACACGTTGCAGCGTGACAACGACGCCACCCTCGATCCAACGTATAAATCGGTTTTCAAGATGTGGACGGTCAACTACACGTCCTATCTCACCGATAACCTCACGCTGAATGCGATGTTTGGAAAGATGCGCGGCGAGTACTACTCGCAGCAGCCGGCTTATCCGGGCTACGATCCGACCTTGCCGCATATCTCGAGTGCTTCGCAGCAGGATCCGGCTTTCGTGCCGCCGGGAGGTATTCGAAACTCGCAGAACGAATCGGAGATTACCGATCCAAAACATGCCGAATCGATTACCAATTATCGCCTGAGCCTTGACTGGAAACTGGGCGATCATGCCCTTTCGTTCGGTATCGACAACATCAACTCCTTCGATGTGGATGACGGTTCGCAGAACCCCGGTCCGGGCTATGAATGGATTTATGGCGAAAACGCTCCAGGCCAGCCGGCTTTCGGCGTCAATCCCGCCGTTCCGCCGTATGTCGCCCCATCGCCCCAATGCGGTCCGCCCGATTCCACGGGCCAATCGCATTGTTACTACGTGTCCAAGCACGTCGATCTCAGCGTCGCCTCGGTGCATGTGGCCCAGCGCGCCCAGTACATCCAGGACAACTGGCAGGTCACGCCCAACCTGCTGTTGAACATTGGCCTGCGCAACGACCAGTTCACCAATTACGACGGCTCCGGTGTGCCCTATATCCGGGAAACCAAGCCGCAGTGGGCGCCCCGCCTGGGCTTCAGCTGGGACGTGCATGGTGATGCCACCATGAAGGTGTTCGGCAATGCCGGCCGCTACTATCTGGCCCTGCCCGATAACGTGGCGCTGTCCATCGCAGCGCCTGTGGTGAACGCTGGCCAATACGGAACCTACACCGGCATCGATCCGGCTACCGGTGTGCCGATCGGCTTCACGCCGTTGCCGCAGAATCCGTCGACAGGCGTATCGGTGGACAGCGAGTATGGCCAGGCGAAGGATCCACGTATTTCCGCCGCGCGAAATATCAAGGCTGAGTTCTCCGACAACTACGTGCTTGGCATGCAGAAGCAGTTCACCATGCTGGACACATCGTGGGTGTTCGGCGCCACCGGTACCTACCAGCGCATGAACCGCATCATCGACGACTACGACGATGAACAGCGTGAGTGCGCGGCGGGTGTGGCTCAGGGCTACTCGTGGATGACGCCGGCCGACTGCAGCATGTACGCCCAGAGCCTGGTCCTGGTCAATCCTGGCGTGACCAACAATATTCTTATGAAGGCGCCGGATGGCTCACTCGTGCCGGTCAAATTCACCAGGGAGGATCAGGGCTTCGCCAAGGGTCCGGAGCGCCGCTACTACTCGCTGGATCTGTCGCTGGAGCACGCCTGGGACGGTAAGTGGTTCGCCAAGTTCGACTATGTATTCGCGCGCACGTGGGGTAACGACGAAGGTCCGGTGAGCACGTATTCGCAGCAGGGCGGATCATACGAGTCGATCACCACCGCATGGGATTTCCCGGAGCGCATGGAGTATTCCAGCGGCATCCTGCCCAACAGCCGGAAGCACCAGTTCAAGATCTTCGGTGCCTACGCAATCACGCCGGACTGGACGGTTGGCGCCAACCTGTACATCACCTCGGGCACACCGAAACTATGTCGTGGTGGCTATGGGCCGGACGAGGTGGCGTTGAATGGTTCCCACACGTACTTCTGGTGCGGCGGAAAACCGGTGCCGCCGGGTTCGCTGGGCTTTACCCCCTGGACTCACGATGTCGGCGTGAGCCTGGATTACAAGCCGGGTTGGGCCCAACACAAGCTCGACTTCAACCTTGCGGTGTTCAACCTGTTCAACGAGCAGACGCCAATTTTCTATAACGACTCGTTCGGAACCACGGCCAATCCGAATGTCGACTATGGCAGGTACGAGAACACCCGGTCACCGCGTAGCGCGCGGTTCTCCATCGCCTACGATTTCTGATCACCTGGGCGAGCTACCGACGCCGGGCTCATGCCCGGCGTCTTTTTTTTGCGTCGGCTACCCCACTTGTGTAGCCTGCCCCGTTAACTCCCCACACAGAGTTTCCATCGATGCCGGGTCCGATTCGACAGCCACTTTCGCCGCAAGCCGCCGACGTGCTGGTGCGTGCGCGCCAGGCGTGGGCCCAGCGACAGTTCGATATGGCCGAGCGCCTGATCCTCCAGGTGCTGGCGCTGGCGCCCGATGACGCCGATGCGACCCGCATGCTGGGCACGGCGGCCCAGCGTCGCGGCGATCACGCCAGGGCCGTTGATTGTTTCCGCCGTGTGCTATCGGTGTGGCCGGACGACTCGGACCTGCGCATCGGCCTTGGTATCGCGCTGTACGAATGCGGCCAGATCAGTGAAGCCCTGTCGCAAATGCGGCTCGCCTGCGAACTGGCGCCGACCTCCGGGTTGGCGTGGTTCAATCTCGGCGAAGCGCTGTGGCGTCAGACGCAGACGGAAGAATCCATCGTTGCGTTGCGTCGCGCACTCGACATCGTTCCCAACTACATTCCAGCCATGCTTTCGCTGGCCCGGGCCCAGGCCAGCCTCGGCCAGATCGATGCTGCGGTGGACGGATTCCGCAATATGTTGAAGGTCGATGCGGGCAATGCCGAGGGGTGGTTTGGCCTGTCCAACCTGAACACCGTCCGTTTCGACACCGCGGACGTGACGACGCTGCGCCAGGTACTGGCGCGCGGGAACCTGCCCGATCGCGATCGCGAATTGCTCGGTTTCACCCTGGCCAAGGCGCTGGAAGACCAGCGCGACTATGCGCAGGCCTTCGATACCTTTCAGCTGGCCAACGCATCGCGGCGCAAACGGGTGCGATGGGACGCGGCCGGCGAGCATCGGCGTGTCCAGGCGATCGAGCGCGTCTTTGCCAACGACATGCCGCCGCCGCTGGATGCCGGGTTCGGCCATGAAGTCATTTTTATCGTCAGCATCCCGCGATCGGGATCGACCCTCATCGAACAGATCCTTGCCTCGCACCCACAAGTGGAGGGCGCCAACGAGATCAAGGACATGTCGGAGGTGATCGATGCGGAATCGCATCGCCGCCATTCGGCATTTCCGTTGTGGGCGACGGATGCGACACCCCAGGACTGGCAGCGCCTGGGCCGGGAATACCTGGAACGCACCGCCAGCTGGCGCCGGACCAGGCCCCGCTTCACCGACAAAAGCCTGGTCACCTGGTACCTGGTGGGTGCGGCTATGGCGATGCTGCCGGCATCACGCGTGGTGATCGTCCGGCGCGATCCGCTGGAAACGTGCCTTGCGTGCTATCGGCAGTGCTTCACCGAAAAGGTGGGCTTTACCTGCGACCTGGACGAAATGGCCGATTACTGCATCGACTTCCTGCGCTTGACGCGCTTCTGGCTGGATCGGTACCCGGACCGCGTATTTGATTTGCCCTATGAATCGTTGGTGGCCGAACCTGAACCGGTGACCCGCCGCCTGCTGGATTTCTGCGGCCTGCCGTTTGACCCCGCCTGCCTCGATTTCCACCAGACCTCCCGTGCCGTGCTCAGTTCCCCCAGCGCGGCGCAGGTGCGGCAACCGCTGCGTAGCGATACCGCACGCAGCGCCCGCTATGGCGACAAACTCGACCGGCTGCGCCAGCGCCTGCGCGATGGCGGCGTGGGCGAGTGAGGCCGGCAAGGCAAGTGTCTGCCGGCGTGCCTGGCGAGCGCCGCTGAGCCCTCTGCAGTATCCTTGTGGGCACATACAGGCATCGCTGAGCTCGACCACCCATGCTGCTGATGATTGATAACTACGACAGCTTTACCTTCAACCTCGTGCAGTACCTGGGCGAACTGGGCCAGGAGGTGAAGGTGGTGCGGAACGACGCATTGTCGGTGTCGGATATCCGCGCCCTGGCGCCGGAACGCATCATGATCTCGCCAGGCCCCGGCACACCCAACGATGCCGGCGTGTCACTGGATGTCCTTCGCTACCTGGGCGGGCAGATCCCCATCTTCGGCGTGTGCCTGGGCCACCAGGCCATCGGCCAGGTGTACGGCGGCAAGGTGGTGCGCGCCGCCCGGATCATGCACGGCAAGACATCCCCCGTCCGCCACCGCGGGCAGGGTGTGTTCGCAGGCCTGCCCAACCCGTTCGAGGCCACCCGCTACCACTCGCTGGTGGTGGAGCAGTCCTCGCTCCCCGATTGCCTGGAAGTCACCGCCTGGACGGAGAACGACGACGGCAGCATCGACGAGATCATGGGCCTGCGCCATCGCACGCTTAACGTCGAGGGCGTGCAGTTCCATCCCGAATCGATCCTTACCCAGCACGGCCACGATCTGCTGCGCAATTTCCTCGGTCAGCCGCTGTCGATCGCTGCATGAGCGGACGCCAGGTGATCACACCCTCCGAGGCGTTGCAGCGGACCATCGAGCACCGCGAGATCTTTCACGACGAGATGGTCGACCTGATGCGCCAGATCATGAACGGGGAACTGAGTCCGTTGATGACGGCGGCGATCATCACCGGCCTGCGCGTGAAAAAGGAAACCATCGGCGAGATCACGGGAGCCGCCCGCGTGATGCGCGAGCTCTCCACCCGCGTGGAACTGCCGCCGCATGATCACTTCGTGGATATCGTCGGTACCGGCGGCGATGGCGCCAGCAGCTTCAACATTTCCACCGCGGCGATGTTCGTGGCCGCCGCGGCCGGCGCACGCGTGGCCAAGCATGGTGGCCGCAGTGTTTCATCGAAGTCCGGTAGTGCCGATGTGCTCGAGGCGCTTGGCGCCGCCATCGAACTGCGCCCGGGGCAGGTGGCTCAGTGCATGGCCGAGACGGGCATTGCCTTCATGTTCGCGCCCAACCATCATCCGGCGATGAAGGTCGTAGCGCCCGTGCGCCGTGAGATGGGCGTGCGCACCATGTTCAATATCCTTGGGCCGCTTACCAACCCTGCCGGTGCGCCGAATATCCTGATGGGCGTGTTCCATCCCGATCTCGTCGGTATCCAGGTGCGCGTGCTTCAAGCACTGGGCGCGCGCAACGCGATGGTGGTGTGGGGCAGGGATGGCATGGACGAACTCTCGCTCGGCGCCGCCACGCTGGTGGGCGAGCTGCGTAACGGCGAAGTACGCGAGTACGAAGTGGAGCCGGAGGATTTCGGCCTGGCCATGGCGTCCAGCCGCAACCTGCGGGTGGACAATGCAGAGCAATCCAGGGCCATGCTGCTCGATGCCGTGGAAGGCAAGCCCGGCGTGCCGCACGAGATCGTCTGTCTCAATGCCGGCGCCGCCCTGTATACCGCCGGCGTGGCCGAATCCATCGCCGATGGCATCGCCACCGCCCGACAGACCATCGCCAGTGGCGCTGCCCGTGCGAAAATAGACCACTTCGTTGCCGTGACGCGCCGCCTCGCCGGCGCCTAGAAAACCTCTTATGACCGACATCCTTGATCGTATCCTCGCCCGCAAGGTCGAAGAAATCGCCGCGCGCCATGCCGCTGTGCCGCTGGACGAACTCGTCGCGCGCGTGGCCGACCTTCCCGACACACGGGGCTTTGCGGCCGCCATGGAGGCGAAGATCGCCGCCGGCTTGCCTGCGGTGATCGCCGAGGTGAAGAAGGCCAGCCCCAGCAAGGGCGTGATCCGTGCGGATTTCCACCCTGCCGAGATTGCCCGCAGCTACGAAGCCGGAGGCGCCGCGTGCCTGTCGGTACTCACCGACGCCGACTTCTTCCAGGGCAGCGAAGCCTATCTCCAGCAGGCCTGCGCGGCGTGCTCGTTGCCGTTACTGCGCAAGGATTTCATCATCGACCCGTACCAGGTATACGAGGCGCGTGTGATCGGCGCGGACTGTATCCTGCTGATCGTGGCCGCGCTCGACGACGAGCGCCTGATGGATCTCTCCCTGCTGGCCGCGGAACTGGACCTGGACGTCCTGGCCGAGGTACACAACGAAGACGAACTTCGTCGCGCGCTGGCGCTGCCAGTGCCGCTGGTGGGCGTGAACAACCGCAACCTGCGCACGTTCGAGACCTCGCTGGATACCTCCCTGCGCCTGCGGCCGCTGGTGGAGCCTGGTCGCATCTTCGTCACCGAATCGGGCATCCATACCCGGGAAGACGTAGCACGCCTGCGAGCGTCCGATATCGATGCCTTCCTGGTTGGCGAGGCCTTCATGCGCGCGCCAGATCCTGGCAGCGCCCTGCGCGATCTCTTCAACTAGGCCGCCACCGTGACGACAGGGGAATCGGTGGAAGGCGTGGAGACGGCGCCCGCGGAGGGCCCTGCGCGTGTGGTGCTGTTCGACTTCGACGGCGTGTTGATTAGCGGCGATTCATACACGCTGTTCATGCGTGCCCGCTACAAGCGGTCGCTCGGCCGCAAGCTGTTGGCGCTGCTGACATCACCGGTCTGGTTGCTGCTGGCGATTTTCTCCCGCGAGGCCGCCGCGCATTTCCTGGTGCGCGTGGCGTTGCTGTTCGTCGGCCAGGAACGGTACGAAAAGCTGGCAACCGCCTTCGGGGTGGAGCTGGCGCGTACGCCAGGGCTGTTCCCGCGCGACGGCATCCTGGCCCTGCGACGGCACCTGCATGCTGGTGAGCGGGTACTGGTGGTAACCGCCTGCGAGGACACCCTGGCGCGCGCCATCCTGGGCGAACTGGGTCTGGCGGGTGTTCCCGTGCTGGCCTCCACGTTCCGGCCCGGATGGCTGGGCATGCGCGTGCGCCGCCACAACATCGGTGCGCGCAAACTCGTCAGCCTGGCTGAGATCGGCCTCACCCGCTGGGACGTGGCCTACAGCGACTCCTGGCGGGACATCCCGATGCTGCGGGCGGCCACCGAGCCGATGATGGTCAACGCCTCCCCGCGCACCTGCAAACGAGTTGAAAGGGCCCTGGGGCGGGCGGTGGGGCGGGTCGCATGGTACTGATGGCTGATTGCACCCGGAGTTAAGTGCGGCTACCTTGATCGGCTGACTCTCCCCGTGTATCCCCGCCCGCGTCATGCATTTCGATTCCCTCGCCGAGCTGGCCCTTGCCAGCCGCCTGCACGCGCTTAGCGAGCAGCTCTACCAGTCCATTGACGATGTTTTCCAGGCCACTGGCTCGACCTTGCAGTCGCGCTGGATCCCGATCCTGCGCTTCCTGCGGGACCATGGCCCGGCTTCGCCGACGGATGTCTGCCTGGCGCTGGGCTTGCCGCACACCACGATAAATCCCCTGGCCAGCCTGCTGGTGCGCGAGGGATTGGTGGAACGCCGCACCACGGGCGCGCTGGCCGCCACGGTGATGGCGCGCCAGGCCCTGCGCCAGCTGGAGCCAACATGGCTGGCCATCCGGCGCACGGTGAACCGCGACTACCCGGGCATCGCCAAGCTGTTGCTGGGAGCGCTGGCCGGCACCGAGGATGCCCTGCGCCGGCAGTCGCTTTCGGACGCCATCCTGCGCGAACATGGTTCCCTGATGTCCGCCGAAGTCGAAATCGTCGCCTACGAGCCGGCCTACGCCGGGGACTTCCGCCGCCTCAACCTGGCCTGGCTGGAACGCTATTTCGTGGTCGAAGCCGTGGACCACGCCATGCTGTCCGACCCTGAAGGTGCGGTGCTTGCACGGGGTGGCGCGATCCTCTTTGCCCGCTCCGAGGGCGAGGTGATCGGCACGTGCTCGTTGCTGCACGAGGGCGAGGGTGTGTACGAGCTTTCAAAAATGGCGGTGGATGAGGCCTGGCAGGGCGTGGGCACCGGCCGCAAGCTGCTGGACGCTACTTTGCAGGAGTATCGCCGCCTGGGTGGCCGCCACCTGTTCCTGGAATCGAGCAGCCTGTTGAAGAAGGCGCTGGGAATGTACGAGCGGGCCGGCTTCGTGATGCAGCCGGGCGTGCGCGAAGGCTCGCACTACGCCCGTGCCGACGTGTACATGGTTTACGACCCGCGCCGGTAAAAAGGTTAGCGGGTGCCGCGCACCACGATCGTCTTGCCGGTGACGTCGATCATCCGCTCTTCTTCCAGCTGCTTGAGCACCCGGCCCACCATCTCGCGTGAGCAGCCGACGATACGGCTGACTTCCTGGCGTGAAATGCGGATCTGCGTGCCCTCCGGGTGGGTCATGGCATCCGGTTCCGTGCACAGGTCAAGCAGGGTGCGCGAGACACGGCTGGTGACGTCCATGAAGGCCATCCGGCTGACCTGCCGCGAGGTACGGAGCAAACGGTCGGTGAGTTGGGAGCCAATGGCAAACAGTAGCTTCGGGCAATCGTCGGCGAGCGTGGTTTCCAGGAGCTGGAACATCCGCTCATAGCTGATTTCGGCCATTTCGCAGGGAGTGCGCGTACGCACCAGTGATTCGCGCTGCGCCTGCTCCACGAACAGGCCCATTTCACCGATGAACTGGCCCCGGTTGATGTAGGCCAGGATCAGTTCGCGGCCTTCCTCGTCTTCGGTGCACACGGCCAGTGAGCCGTCGATCACGTAGTAGAGCGTATTGGCGGGGTCACCGGGCCGGATGATGGCGGTTTTGCCCGGATAGCGCCGTCGATGGCAGGCGCCAAGGAAACGTTCCATCGTGGCCGGGTCGGGAGCGAAGTTAACCGGGGCTTGCGAGCGCTCGAACTGCTGTTGCAACAAGTATTTAAGCTGGGCCACGTTCGGTTCCATTAAGCCATGAGGGTCGTGGCGGGCGCGGTTCTCACGCGCCCGAGGGCTACTCCGGCAGGGCCCCAACACCTCGTGAGCCTCGATTATTGCAGGAATGACCCATCTTGCGACGGATTCAAATCCGGCCCGGTTTGGCTCATAATTTCGTCCTTTCGGCCGGACGGCTGTCTTGTGCCGGTCACATCGAACGTTAAAGCTCTACGCCTGAACGTTCTTTCGCAAGCGGGGACCCTAGCTGCTAACCCGTGTCAACTGTAGGCCGCGCAAGCGGTCCCGGAGTGCCGCCGTGGTAAAACCGCTTCCCCGCCTGATGTTGCAGGGTTTCAACAACCTGACCAAGGCCCTGAGCTTCAACATCTACGACATCTGTTATGCCGTGTCCGAAGAACAGCGCCAGCGCTACATCGAGTACATCGATGAACAATACGACGCCGATCGCCTGACGCAGATCCTTACCGATGTGGCCGAAATCATCGGCGCCAACATCCTGAACATCGCGCGCCAGGACTACGATCCGCAGGGCGCCTCGGTGACGATCCTGATCTCCGAAGAGCCGGTGGTGGAGAAGCTCGGCCGCGACACGATCTCCGGTGCCGTGGTAGCCCATATGGACAAGAGCCACATTACCGTCCATACCTACCCGGAAACCCATCCGCACAATGGCATTGCCACTTTCCGTGCGGATATCGACGTGGCCACCTGCGGCGTTATTTCCCCGCTGAAGGCGCTGAATTTCCTGATCGACAGCTTCGAATCGGACATCGTGGTGGCCGACTACCGCGTGCGCGGCTTCACCCGCGACGTGAAGGGCAAGAAGCACTTCATCGACCACAAGATCAATTCCGTGCAGGACTACCTGGCGCGCCATATCCGCCAGAAGTACGAGATGTTCGACGTGAACGTCTATCAGGAAAACATCTTCCACACGAAGATGCACATCAAGGATTTTGACCTCGATACCTATCTGTTCGAGGCCCAGGCGGATGATCTTTCGTTCAAGGACCGTCAGCGCATCGAATCGCTGCTACGTCGAGAGATCGAAGAGTTGTTCCATGGCCGGAACCTGATGTAACGGCTAGCCATCGTTAGCGAAGAACCCCGCCGCGAGCGGGGTTTTTTGTGCCTCGAGGCTAGATCCGGTAGGCCACGGCCTTCATCACCTTCGACATGCCCCGCATCAGGGTGGGAATGGGCCGGGGCAGGGCCACGCCGCCGCGATCGAGCGCTTGCATGGCGTGGCGGGCTTCATCCACCTGCATCTGGGTCAGGATGGCGCGGGAGCGCTCGTCGTGGGACGGCAGGCGTTCCAGGTGCTCGGCCAGGTGGGCCTCGACCTGGCGCTCGGTCTCCACCACGAAGCCCAGGCTTACCGGGTCGCCCACCAGGGCGGCAGCGGCGCCGATGGCATAGGACCCGGCGTACCAGAGGGGATTGAGCAGGCTCGGACGACTTTCCAGCTGGGTCAGCCGCTCCGAGCACCAGGCCAGGTGGTCGGTTTCTTCCGAGGCCGCGTGCAGCAGGTGGGCGCGGGTGGCGCCGTCCCGGGCCAGGGCCGCCTGGCCCATGTAAAGGGCCTGGGCGCAGACCTCGCCGGTATGGTTGATACGCATCAGGCCAGCCGCTTCCCGGCGCTGGATAGCGTCCAGTTCGGCCTCTGGGGCGCCCTTGCCCGGGGAGGGCCGGGTGGCCTCCGGCTTGCCGGCCACGGCCTCCATGGCGTGCTCGATACCGGACAGGACACGGTCGAGTCGGCTAAACTGACGGACAGGCATGGTTGGGGCTCCTTTTCCTGGAACACATGCTATCATTGTCGGCCCGATGCCCTCCGTGGGCGCGGCTTGCGCGCTAGGTGACGATTCCGTTATCCTCTCGCGTCTTTGATCCACCGATTCCGTGTTCCGCCAAGTTGGCGGCTATCAGGTATTTTCGAAATGAAAACGTTCAGCGCCAAGCCGGAAAGCGTCAAGCGCGACTGGTTCGTCATCGATGCGACGAACAAGACGCTCGGTCGCATGTCGACCGAAATCGCCCGTCGCCTCCGCGGCAAGCACAAGCCGGAATACACCCCGCACGTCGATACCGGCGATTACATCGTCGTGATCAACGCCGACAAGGTGGCCGTTACCGGCAACAAGCTGGACGACAAGAAGTATCACCGCTTCACCGGCTACGTCGGCAACCTGAAGACCACCAGTCTGAAGGACCTGCTGGCTACCCACCCGGAGCGCGTGGTTGAGATCGCGGTCAAGGGCATGCTGCCGAAGAACCCGCTGGGCCGTGCGATGTACCGCAAGCTCAAGGTCTACGGTGGCGCCGAGCACCCGCACACCGCACAGCAGCCGCAGGCGCTGGAATTTTAAGGAACCGACATGGCAATCTCGCAGAACTACGGCACCGGCCGCCGCAAGACCTCCGCCGCCCGCGTTTTCCTCCGCAAGGGCAGCGGCGCCATCGTCGTCAACGGCAAGACGCTCGACCAGTTCTTCGGTCGTGAAACCTCCCGCATGATCGTGCGCCAGCCGCTCGAGCTCACGGATAACACCGACAAGTTCGACATCACGGTGACGGTTGCCGGCGGCGGCATCACCGGCCAGGCCGGCGCCATCCGCCTGGGCATCTCGCGCGCCCTGGTCGAGTACGACGAAAACCTGAAGTCGCCGCTCCGCAAGGCCGGCTTCATGACCCGCGACGCCCGCGAAGTCGAGCGTAAGAAGGTCGGTCTGCACAAGGCTCGTCGCGCCACGCAGTTCTCGAAGCGCTAATCCCCCGGGGTTACGCTTCACCGACAACGCTTCCAGGTCAGAGCGCGTTGCCGGCCCAGTTACTGGGAGATCGTCTAACGGTAGGACAACGGACTCTGACTCCGTTTATCTAGGTTCGAATCCTAGTCTCCCAGCCATTCGCAAAGCCCCTGGATTTCCAGGGGCTTTTGCATTTCTGGGATCAGGATGGTTGGTCACCACCACCATGCGCCTGCCTTGTCATTTGCTTCGCTTGCAATTTTGACTATTGGACAGGGATATCACCCAGTGCTACAGTTTGTACCAGGAAAAAAGGGAAGTGGTCAGAAGATAGTTGCTAAAAAGGCCGCTCCTAAAGCTCCCGCTAAAATCGCGGTAGTAAAGAAACGAACATTTAAGACCGCTTGGTTTGCCAAGAACGCTCCGAAGGCCGGAATCAAAGATGCAGATCTTTGTGCGGCTATCAAGGAAGTCGTGCAGGGGCAGTGCTCTGATTTAGGCGGCGGTGTTTTTAAGAAGCGACTTAAGAAGAATGAATATCGCTCGATCGTTTTAGCAAAGGGCGGTAACTATTGGATCTTTGCCTACCTGTTTGCGAAAAACGATCGCGGCAACATAGATGCTAATGAACTTGATGATTTTAGAAAGCTAGCCAAGAGCTTTGCTAAGGCCAGTAGCAAAGAAATCGGCAAGTTGATCCAGAATCAGAAATTGATGGAGATCTGTCATGAGCACCAAGCGCAAGTTCAATACTGACGCATTTGAGGCGATTCATTCGGCTGCCTCGGACCTTTACGAGGCCGGTGTCATTGATAAGGCGACCATGAAAGGCTTTGACGCATCGTGCTTGGTCCCTTCAGAGTTGGCGCCGAGTGCGATCAAGAAACTGCGGACCGCAAGCAAGGTCAGTCAGCCGGTGTTTGCGCGTTATCTTAATACGAGCGAAAGCACCATCGAAAAATGGGAAACAGGCGCCAAGAAGCCGAGCGGCATGGCTCTGAAACTACTGGCGGTTGTCCAAAAGCATGGCCTGCAGATACTTGCTTGATCCAATCGCCGCATCATGCGGCCTGTGAACTTGGTTCGTTGACATGTGACTGCTCTCATGATGCCCAAGCAGGATGACTTGACCGGTAGGAACCGCCTACCTAAGATTATTGGCAATCGCGCCCGATCCCCTGGTGTTGGCTTGTCCAGCATCATGGTCGGGCCTTCTTTTGTCTGGGGTTAGCATGTGACCGCTTACATCGCCCCAAGCCCTTCAAAGCGTATTCAGATCTGGTGAACCTCCTGATAGGCCGCCGCATGAGCGTGGTCGATCCCGCGCGATCTGACCCAGCGGCCCATACTCTAGGTCAGCAGTTGCTTAGATATGCTTCGACTTCCACCCTCCTCTCATGGTGGGCCCAATCGGCAGGCGTGCCCTGCCAGATAACATCTTTCATATCGAGCCTCGCTCCGCTTTCAACGAGCAACTTGACGACATCAAGGTGCCCGGCCAGTGCTGCCTGATGCAGGGGCGTGGAGTGGCTGTGTAAGCCTGGCGGGTTATAGCGGTTTGGGTCTTCACCCGCATCCAGAAGGGCACGCACGATTTCAGTGTGACCGTGCTGGGCGGCAAGCGCCAACGCCAGATGACGTTGGGCGGAGTCCGAACCAGGGAAGCGTTGGAGAAATCCTTCCCTATCTCCAAGAGCCGCATAGATGGGTAGATTGGCCTTCCCGCCCAATCGGATCAACTGACGCGCCGCTTCGAATTCTCCATGAAGAACTGCCGTCAGAAGCGCGGAATCCGGGTCGGCGCCGTATTTGCACAGTACGTCGATAAACGGTATTTGAACCCCGCATTCGCGGGGCACACGGCCCGACACCACCAGATCGAGAGTGTCGTTGATCGAGCTGTGTTCCGGGCCCGCTGCAAGGAGACTCAACGCGACATCGACAATATTCGCGGGCAGGGTGCCATGCCGGATCGGGTTCTCCGCAATGAATTCCAGCAGGCCGGGATTGCGGAAGTAGTTGCCGCCCTCGAAGAGAACCCGCTGGTGGATGAGGCCGGGATTTCTCTTAAGTAAAAGCGACAAACCAGAAGCATCGCCAGCGTCGATCAAACTAACAGCGTGGCGGAAAACGGCGTCCTCGATTCGCTCGTGATGGGGAAGCGTCAGGTTGTCTCCGACGCCTGGCTTTTCAACACGCTGCTTAAGGCGCGTCCAGCTTGGGAACCCGTATTCGCGCGCGATGGCGAGCTGCGCATCGCTGAGCGTGAGATGGGTTGAGAAGATCTCCTGGTCTGTGGAGCGGTGAAGCTTGGGATGAAACTCGCGCAGACGTTGTGCGCTGGCGAGCTCTCCCAGCGAATGCTGGCGCAGAAGATCCTTGGCCTGGTGCTTAAGGTGGTCGAGACTCGGGTGCTCAGGGAGCTGTTTCGTCGGCATACAGAACTTCCTCTCGTTTACCCGAGGTCCGCGTAAGACGGGCTGAAAGTAAGTTCAGTCGAATGAAATAAAGCCGGGTGGACTTCTGTCCTTTCCGCGGACCGGATGCGCCCCTCGCGCTGATAAAAAGCATATCTCTTTTCGCCTACTGGGTTAAAGCTGCCTTGGACTGTATCGGCGTTTTGCCAGCGCTATACTCAAGCAGTCGTAGCGGAAAATGTTCCGCCGGCAGGACGACGCACCGATCCCCCTAGCGGAGCGCGTAGTCATGTCCATCAATGAAGAGAAACTCAATGCATTCCTGGGTAAGGCCGTCGGCGACCTGGGCGCTGCATTCAGCGCGGTGCTTGTCCTGCTCGGCGACGAACTAGGCTTGTACAAGGCGCTGGCAAAAGAATCCCTGACATCTGCGGACCTTGCCAAACGTACTGGTACCAACGAGCGCTATATGCGCGAGTGGCTTGGTAACCAGGCGGCCGGCGGTTACGTCGACTACGACGCGGCATCGGGCAAATACCAGCTCAGCGAAGAGCAGGCGGCGTGCCTTGCCGATCCGGCCGGCCCGGTCGACCTGGCTGGCGCGTATGAGATTGCCCGGGCGCTGTTTCACACCTACCCGCGCGTGAGGGACAATTTCCGTAGCGGAGCCGGCATGGAATGGGGCGAGCACCATCCCTGCCTGTTCCATGGCACCGAGCGGTTCTTCCGCGCCGGCTACAACAGCCATCTGCTCGGTGCATGGTTGCCGGCGCTTGAAGGTGTCGTGGACAAGCTCGCGCGCGGCGGCAAGGTCGCCGACATCGGTTGCGGTCACGGCGCCAGCACGGTGCTGATGGCAAAAGCATTCCCTGCATCGCAGTTTGTCGGCTACGACTATCACGCACCGTCGATCGACGTTGCCCGCGAGCGGGCAAAGGCGGCCGGCGTGAAGAATGCAACGTTCGAGCAGGCGGATGCCTCCGGCTACAAAGGCCGCGATTTCGATCTCATCGCCTTCTTCGACTGCCTGCACGACATGGCCGACCCTGATGGCGCTGCCCGCCATGCGAGAAGCGCCTTGAAAGACGACGGCACCTGCATGGTCGTGGAGCCTTTCGCCGGCGATAGCACGGCGGACAATCTCAATCCGGTAGGCCGCGTGTACTACGCGGCCTCGTCGATGATCTGCGTGCCGGTGTCGCTTGCCCGCCATGGCCCGGCGCTCGGTGCACAGGCTGGTGAGGCCCGCCTGCGCAAGGTGATCGTGGATGCCGGTGGCTTCAGTCGCCTTCGTCGTGCGGCGGAAACGCCGTTCAATATCGTGCTGGAGGCGAGGCCGTAAGGCTCGAATGTGCGGCAGGATTGAGATTCTTTCGCTGTTGTATCGCTCGTACTTTTACGACGATTCGTATGGAATCGCAGCGCGAAAATCTGGATCATGTGTCCGTTGCCAATGCATCGGCAACCGGGTGTCCAAGCCCGTGTTACAGGTATCGGATACCGCAGTAAAGCTGCGGTATCCGAGACTCCCGCCTTTTTTGGCGGGCGGTCAGGTGGGCGTATGCCCAGCCGTTCCTGTGACCGGCCTTGGACCCTGGCTCGCCCGTCACCTTCGTCTATGTAGCAAGGTGGCTTCAAGCCATGGCTGGGCGGATGAACGAAGGAGCGTGTGGAAAGCGGTCCCGGGCAAATCCACAGGTCGTTCTATCGCCTGCAACCGCCTGACGGGTGTGAGAGCACGTATCGTTCATCCGCTAGATCCGTTATCTGTATAAGGGAATGAATCCTCGCCTGGCATAGCCGGCGGTGGATCCTCACCCTTGACTGCAAGTGGGAGGAGCCCGACGATGCGCCTGCGGTCAACCGCTGCGTTTGGCGGTGACCCGGGAGAAAGGGGAATCGATCATCACGTCGGCCAGGCGGGACGCTCCGGCATCGGTACGCCATCCTTCAACTGTCTGGAGTACGTATGAGCGACGCAACAGCGCCATGCTCGCAATGTGGGGTCGTCCACGACCTCGACGACATGGAGCTTTCATTCTTCCGGCCCGATGCGGTGATTGCTTTACCCGACGACGAGCGTGAGCAGGACGTCAAAGAATCCAACGACCTGTGCTCCATCCGGAGCGAACGCTTCTTCGTGCGCGCAACCCTTCCTCTTCCGGTCCATGAAAGGGACATCTCTTATCGATTAGGTTTATGGGTCGAGACCAGTGAGGCGACATTCAACCGCATCCGAGAACTCTGGAGGGACGACAACCAGGCCGACGAGAAGCCCTTCGAAGTAACGCTCGCCAACAGCATCCGAGCCCTGCCGGCGACGTGCGGCCTGCCTGTCTTGCTTCAACTGACCGGGCCAAAAACACGTCCGGACATCATTGTCCCGATGTCGCGGCATCCGCTATGTGATGAGCAGCGCACTGGAATCACGGCACATCGTGCAAATCAATACACGACGAGCATGAGTTAGATTTGAGTGGCGGCCGATCTACCGCTGCAAAAGCATGATCGTGATCTCAAGCATGATCAGCAGCACGATGGCCACTTCCAGGACCTCCGCGCGCCGGCTCGAAGCCTCTTCATAAAGCGCGGCATACGTATCGCGGATGATCGCCAGCTTGCGGTCCACCGAAGCACTCAAGGTGGGAACGCGGAACAACCCGAGAGCGGTGCTGTAGACGCGGGCGAGGTAGACGTCTTCGGTCACCTGCAGTGCGTTGTCCACGCGCTCTGTCAATTCGGTGACCTCCGCCACGAGCGTATATAAGCGTCGGGCAAGGTTGGCGAACCGCCGCGATGCGAACAGGGAAGCTGCGCCGCGCGCGTTCTCGACGCGGTCGTACATGCTGGGTAGTTCTTCATCCAGCAAGGTGTCGTAGTAGCGAAACTCCACCAGCTGGGCGTTGGCTACTTCGATCACATCGGCCACATCGGAATCAAGCCGGGGTTCGTACATGAATGCCCGGTCCCACGTCATGACGACCAGGTCGTCGGCGTAGTAGGAGAAACTGCGCGACAGCAATTCCCGCTTCGATTCACGCGAAAGAGGGCGCTTCTCGCCTGACAGCAGCGCGGTAAGGTCGACCCGCGACTGCAGCACGGAGGCATCCATCGGCTCGTCCAGCCGTTGGATGGAGGCGATCAGGTAGTCCTCTTCCAGCTTGTCGTGCGTTGCCGGGCGATCGAGCGCGGGAAGGATGATGTCCTTGACGCGCTGGAGCAGGTTCGTCCAAAAGTCGATCGGTGCGCCATGGCCGACCGCGCGATCGAGCGCATCGAAGTCGGCGACGAAGCCATCGAAGTCCAGGTCGCGGACCTGGATGCGGACCGCCAGTGCCGCCACGCCGAAATCGTAGATGCGCACGGAAAGGTCGGCGGTGACCATGCGCGAATCCAGCATCAGCGCGGTTTCCCCGAGCTCAAGCCTGAGGGGCGCAACGCCAAACGTCACCGCTTTGGCGGGTGTGCTGGTGAGCCGAATCCGGCTGAAAGCAAGGCCTGGCCTTGCCGCCCAGAGTTGCTCGGCATGCGAAAGATCCACGGTGTAGGCAATATCGAACAGTCGTAGCGCCGTCAGTTCTCCCGCTGCCACTTTGATCATTCCGGAGGTCACTTTTGGTGCTCTTTGCTCATTGTCAGGCCAGTGTAGTGGGGGGATTGGGCAGGTCTGATGACGGTCGGGCTTGGCTGCACGGATATTTGCAAATACGACTCTTTCGCATTACCTGGTGTTTCTGATAAACTTTTTGCTGCATCGCGACAAGCCAGCCCCCGGCGAGCCAGTGGCGTTATTCCCACGCAAGCGAGTTTTGCTTGCCGGCTTCGCAGAAAGGGCACTCTATCCATGTTCTCCATCCGTTCCGGCCGTCTGCCGGTCGCGTCGCTGGCTGCCAGCGTGATGCTGGCATTTCCCGTCGCGGCACTGGCCCAATCGCAGTCCGCCACCGACACGTCCGCCAAGCCCGACAACGCCACCCGGCTCGCCACGGTGAAAGTGGAAGGACAGGGCATCCAGGGCTACACCGTCAGCGATACCGCGGCGGCCACGCGTCTGCCGCTTACCTTGCAAGACACCCCGCAGTCGGTCAGCGTGATCACCGCCCAGCGCATCGAGGACCAGAACCTCACCAATGTGCGTGCCGTGCTGGATAACACCACAGGTGTTTCGTCCAACGCCTACGACTCGGAACGGGTGCTCTTCTATTCCCGCGGCTTCCAGATCGAGAACATGGCCTACGACGGCGTGCCCGTCGCCCCTGGCCTGAACTCAGGTTCCGCCGACGGCAGCCTGGATACGTCGATCTACGACCGCATCGAAGTGGTGCGCGGCGCAACGGGCCTGATGAGCGGCGCGGGTAGCCCGGCGGCGCTGATCAACTTCGTGCGCAAGCACGCAGACAGCCGCACGCTCACCGCGGACGCATCGGTAAGCTACGGCACGTGGGGCGCGACGCGCGAAACCTTCGATATTTCAACGCCGGTCAATGCATCCGGTTCGGTGCGCGGGCGCGTGGTGGCGGCGCATGAAGAGGGCGGCTCGTACATCGATCGCTACAGAAGCAACAAGAACGTGCTCTACGCCGTGGTCGATGCCGACCTTGGGCCTGACACCACGCTTAGCGTTGGCCTGGATTACCAGAAGACCAGGCCGAAGGGCGTGACCTGGGGTACCTATCCCGTGTTCTACGATGATGGTGGCTTCATCGCGTGGCCCCGCGGTTTTTCCAGCGCTGCCAACTGGTCGTTCTGGTACAACACCACCAAGACGGCGTTCGTGGACTTGAAGCACGAGTTCGCCAACGGCTGGCAGCTGCATGCCATGGCCAGCCGCCGGGAAACCGATGGCGACATGGCGCTGTTCTATGTCTATGGGTTTCCCAACCGCGAAACAGGTGAGGGCGCCGCACCCTATGCGTACCGCGGGGTCGACCGCGGTCGGCAGAACATGGCGGATATCTACCTGTCCGGCCCGTTCGAGGCCTTCGGCCGCGAGCACGAGCTGGTGGCGGGCCTGAGCGGTTCGCGTTACACCCAGGACTCCTACGAGAACGCCCATGGCGATCTTCCCGACACGGGTAATTTCCTGCAATGGACGGGCAATTACCCGTATCCGGATTTTGCCCCGAAGGGCGATCTGCTCAGCGCCGCGCGCACCAGGCAGGGCGGCGTGTACGTGGCCTCGCGCTGGTCGCTCGCCGACAGCCTCAAGCTGATCGCCGGCGCCCGCTACAGCACCTGGACCAACGACACGTTCGACGCCAGCGCGGGCATCTACCATCACGAGCATTCCAAGACGGTCCCCTACGCCGGACTGATCTACGACATCACCCCGGTGTATTCGGCCTTCGCCAGCTACACGCAGATCTTCGACCCACAGAGCAATCGCCGCGCCAATGGCGACTTCCTCGATCCGATGATCGGCAGCAGTCGCGAGGTCGGTATCAAGGGCCGCCATTTCAACGGCCGCCTGAATACATCGTTGACCTTCTTCGACACGCGCGAAGACAACGTGGCCCAGGCCGATCCGGGCCAATTCCTGCCCGATGGCATTACCCAGGCCTATATACCAGTGAACGGTACGCGGTCCCGTGGCTACGAATTCGAAGCATCCGGTGCGCTCAGCGACCACTGGAACACCACGCTTGGGTGGTCACACTTCAACATCAAGGCGCCGCAACAGGGCGCGATCAATACCTCACTGCCCCGCACGCTGGTGCGCCTGTTCACCACCTACCAGCTGCCCGGCAGCTGGAATGGACTGACCATCGGCGGTGGCCCCAACTGGCAGTCGCCGAGCCGGGCACCGGTGGATGGCCCGAACGGTACGCAGTTTGTGAACCAGTCGTCGGTGCTTCTACTGAGCGCGATGGCGCGATACGCCTTCAATGACCATGCATCGCTGCAGGTCAACGGCGACAACCTCCTGGACCGCAAGTACTTCGTGCTGGATGAGTACAGCAACCTTTACTATGCCGCTGGCCGCAGCGCGACGTTGAGCTTTAGCTACAAGTTCTTCTGAGTCGAAGACAATGGGTCAGACCGTGGCCGGATCGGTATCGATCATCCGGTCGCGGCCGGCCTGCTTGGCGGCGTAGAGGCGACGGTCGACGCGGTCGAGCAGGCTTACCCAGTTGTCGCCGGCTTCCGGGGTGATCGCACCCACGCCGATGCTCGCGGTGAGGCGGCCCATCGGGGAAGGGCCGTGCAGGATCTGCGCTTCCTTCAGCAGCTGTCGGCAGTGCTCGGCCACGCCGGCAGCGCCCGATGCACTGGTGCCGGGGAGCAGCATGGCGAATTCCTCGCCGCCGATGCGGGCCAGCAGATCGTTCGGACGTGCGGCGGCCTGGGTCAGCACGGATGCCACGCGGCGCAGACAGTCGTCGCCGGCCAGGTGGCCGTAGCGGTCGTTGTATTGCTTGAAGTAGTCGATATCAATCATCAGCAGCGCGATCGGTTCGCGCTGGTTGCGGGCGCGTTCCCATGCAGCATCCATCACCTGGTCGAACCGGCGCCGGTTGGCGACGTTGGTCAGGCCGTCCTTGAACGATAGTTCTTCGAGTTCGCGCTGCATCGCCAGCAACTTTTCCTCGGTTTTCTTTCGTTCGGAAATATCGAACATGAAACCAATGAGCGAGTTCACCGTACCGTCGTCGTTGCGTACCACGTGCACAACGTCGCGTATCCATACGTAATCGCCATTGCTGCACAGGGCGCGATAGTCCGCCTCGTGGTCCACGCCGGCCATGGATTGCGCCACGCAGAAGTCCACCGCCCACTGGCGGTCTTCCGGGTGCATGCGCTCGGCCCAATCCTGCACGGTAGCCCAGCTTTCAGGCGCCCAGCCAAGCAGTTCCTCGATCTGAGGGCCGACGTAGGCGAACTGCATGGTCGCCCAGTCGATCTTCCAGGGGATGGCCCGGGTGGATTCGAGCAGCGTCTTGTAGACGGCGTCGTCAGTACGGATGTCATGCGTGGTCATACAACTTCTATCGGCAATGTAGTCATTTCCTGAAGGTCCCTTTCAGATAAGGAAAGGCTGTCGGCGCGCACCGGCATCGGACTACTGCGTTCGGATGGGCGGTCTCCTAACGTTTGCGTCCCACTCGCCCGGAGTTGACTTCATGTCTGTCGTAGCCGTACCGCTCCCCCACCGCATCACCCAGGACCTGCTTCGCCCGTGCGTCGACAACGATTTCAACCAGATCCTGGAGACCATCAGAAAAAAGCCTGCTTGATCCGCTACGTCTATGTGCGTAGCGCTTCGCAGGGCCAGGGCATCGGTACGCGCTTGCTGC
>NZ_DASYDG010000048.1:0-73082 GCF_036499745.1 Pinirhizobacter sp. | reverse complement strand
TTGGACACGCTACGTATCCAGGCAAGACGCCCACACAATTCACCTGCGCACACTGTCAAAGATCGGTATCGCCGAACCGGCTTTTTTGCCGATTCCCTCAGGACGTTTCGTCCGAGGTGAGCCGCCCATTCTACATCGCTTATCGTGTCCGTCAACACCCCATTTTCACTTTCGAAGGGGTCCCGGCGGTCCGTCTTGCGACGTTGGGCGACTGCGGGCCGCGAATAATACGAAACGTGAAGTTTTTGGCAAGCGGTTGTTGCGAAGAAATTTCACGTTGTGCGCCAATCTACTGATGCACAACGAAATTTATTTTCAGGGAGCGACCAGCCGAACCCGGGCAAAGTTGCGTTTCCCTACCTGCAAGACCCCCTCGAAGCCGGGTTCGAAGACACGCTGGGGGTCTTCCACCACCTCGGCATCGATGCGCACCGCCCGTTCCTTCAGTTTCCGGCCCGCTTCGGAGTTGCTCGCGGTAAGACCGGCGGCGGTGAGCAAGGCGCCCAGGCGAAGCCCTTCGGTGGGCACCACGATGTCCGACAAGGGCAGCAGCGAGGTGTCTCCCTCTCCGCGCACCACCGCGTGCCAGCCGGCGATGGCCTGGTCGGCGGCGGCTGCATCGTGGAAACGCGCGGCGAGCTCGCGGGCCAGCTTGAGCTTGGCGTCACGCGGGTTCAGTGCACCGCTGGCGATGTCCGCCTTCATCACCGCGATGTCGTTCAGGCTGGTTTCGAAGCTCAGTAGTTCAAACCAGCGCCATAGCAGGTCGTCATCGATCTTCAGCGTCTTGGTGACGATGTCGATGGCAGGCTCGTTGATGCCGATGTAGTTGCCCAGCGACTTGGACATCTTCTGCACGCCATCGATGCCTTCAAGGAGCGGCATCGTGATCACGATCTGCGGTGGCTGGCCGTAGTGCTCCTGCAGGCCGCGGCCCATCAGCAGGTTGAAGGTCTGGTCGGTACCACCGAGCTCGACATCGGCCTTCAGGGCCACCGAATCGTATCCCTGCACCAATGGGTACAGGAATTCGTGGATGGCGATGGGCTGTTGCGCCGCATAGCGCCTGGCGAAGTCGTCGCGCTCGAGCATGCGCGCGACGGTGAGCTGCGAGGACAAGCGGATGAGGTCGGCCGCGTCCATCTTGCCGAACCACTCGGAATTGAAGCGAAGTTCGGTGCGCTTTCGATCGAGCACCTTGTACACCTGCTCGGCGTAGGTATCGGCGTTGGCCAGCACGTCTTCGCGGGTAAGCGGCTTGCGGGTGACGTTCTTGCCGCTGGGGTCGCCAATCATGCCGGTGAAGTCGCCGATCAGGAAAATCACCTGGTGTCCCAGGTCCTGGAACTGCCGCATCTTGTTCAGCAGCACGGTATGACCCAGGTGCAAATCGGGTGCCGTGGGATCGAAGCCGGCCTTCACGCGCAGCGGCCGGCCCGTTTTCAGCCTCGCTTCGAGCTCTTCGCGCTTGATGATGTCGGCGGCGCCGCGGCCGATGGTGGCCAGCGCCTGGTCGATCTCGTTCATCTTCTTCCTCAAGGTTTTCTAGTCGGCGGCCGTCAACCAAGTGAACGTCCGGTTAAGTGGATGTTAACCAAAAAAGTGTTGCAAATGCTTGATCGAAAAGGCGTTGACGCGCTTCTCACAGGACCGTTATGGTACGCGACAATCTTGTTGCAGCGGAATTTCGGGGCATGGCCGAAACGAAACGGATCGCGCACTCAGTGCGCCGCCAAGCGATCCGCCGTAAGGCGCAGCGTCGGCACTCCCATTTCTACGATCGTTGCGCGCATTGGACGTTGTTCAATCGCAACGCTTCGCACCAGCCGCTGAAGTGGCATCGCGAACGCTGGATCCTCGGTGGCCTGGCCCTGCTGGTGGTGGTGCTTTCCGGATTGGTGATTCCGGCCTGGGCAGGTGCCATGCGCACCAATCCCGTACCACCGGTACACGCGCTGCTTCCGCTCAGGCTGCCCATCGCGATCGATACGCCGCCCCCGCCGAAACTCTCCGAAGAATGGCGCAGCGTGCAGGTACAACCGGGCCAGACGCTTTCGGATATTTTCCAGACGCAGGGACTTACCCTCACCGACCTGCAGCATGTGATGGATGCATCGGATAACTCCCGCGCACTGCACCACATCAGCGTGGGCCAGGAATTCCAGTTCCTGATCGACGATCACAACAAGCTTGCAGGCATCCGCTTCGACCAGGACGAGAACAGCCGCGCCACCTTGCGCCTTGATGGCGACAAGCCGGTGCTTACCGCCGATGCGCGCGCGGTGGAAACGCGTGAACACATCGCCCATGGCGATATCGATGGTTCGCTGTTCGGTGCCGGTGCCAAGGCCGGCATGAGCAACGCGATGATCCTGAAGCTCGCCGAGGTCTTCAAATACGACATCGACTTCGTGCAGGACCTGCGCGTAGGCGATAGCTTCACCGTGATCTACGACGACGTGTACCGCGATGGCGCGTACCTGCGTGAAGGCGACATCGTCGCCGCGGAATTCATCAACCAGGGCAAGCACTACACCGCGTACCGCTTCCGCAACAGCGACGGCAAGTTCGGTTACTACAGCCAGGAAGGCCGTCCGCTGCAGGGTTCGTTCCTGCGCATCCCGGTAGACTTCACCCGCATCTCCTCGCAGTTCAGCGCCGGCCGCATGCATCCGATCCTGGGCACCATGCGCGCGCACAAGGGTGTGGATTACGCAGCCCCCACCGGCACGCCGATCCACGCCGCCGGCGATGGCGTGGTGAAGTTCAAGGGCTGGATGAACGGCTACGGCAACTTCGTGATCATCCAGCACAACAGCACCATCAGCACCGCCTACGGGCACATGTCGCGTTTTGCCAACATCAGGGTGGGACAGCGCGTGCAGCAGGGCAGCACGATCGGCTTCGTCGGCATGACCGGCCTCGCCACCGGCCCGCACCTTCACTACGAATTCCGTGTCAACAACGTGCAGCGCGACCCGCAAACAGTCACCCTGCCCAAGCCCGAGCCGCTGCCGGCTGTACAGCTGGCGAAGTTCCGCAGCGAAGTGGTGGCACCGCAGCTGGCCCGCATCAACGCGGTCACCAACAACGTGAAGATGGCCAGCGCAGCGCATACCGGCACCAACGGCAACGTGAATTAAGGGACTTATTTTGGGCGGTGGCCGCGAGCTCTACCTTGGCCTGATCTCCGGCACCAGCGCCGACGGCATCGATGCCGCGCTGGTCGCTTTCGATGGCGGCGCGCCGTCACTGGTGCATGGCATCACCCGTCCCTGGCCCGACGACGTCCGCGCCAGCGTGCTGGCGCTCTCGCAAGGCGAGAAGCACCTCGACCTGGATGCCTTCGGCCGGTTGGACGTGGCTATCGGCCATTGCTTTGCCGATGCTGCAAACGCCGTGCTGGTGGCTTCGGGCACCCATGCATCGCAGGTAAAGGCCATCGGTTCGCACGGCCAGACATTGCGCCATCGCCCCGGCGGGGACTACCCGTTCACCTTGCAATTGGGCGACCCCACGGTGGTCGCTGCCCACACGGGCATCGATACCGTGGCTGATTTCCGCCGCGCCGACGTTGCTGCCGGCGGCCAGGGTGCTCCGCTGGTGCCGGCCTTCCATGCCGTGGTGCTGGGCACGCCCGGTGAAACCCACGTGGTGCTGAACCTTGGCGGCATTGCCAACATCACCGTGCTCGGCCCCGATGGGGGCGTCGTCGGCTTCGATACCGGTCCTGCCAGCGCGCTGATGGACGCCTGGTTCCGGCGCCATCATGGCGGCGCTTACGATGCCGGCGGCAGCTTCGCTGCCAGTGGCAAGGTGGATGAGGCCCTGCTGGGCCGCTTGCTGGACGACCCTTACTTCGATCTTCCCGCGCCAAAAAGTACCGGTCGGGAGTATTTCCACCTGACGTGGCTTGATCCGCAGCTTGGTGCACAGGCCGCAGCGGATGTACAAGCCACGCTGCTCGAACTCACCGCGCGCAGCATCGCCCAGGCCATCGACCGCGATGCGCCGGCGGCAAGGCACGTGACCGCCTGCGGCGGCGGCGTGCACAACGCGGTGCTGATGCAGCGCCTGGCGCAGCTGATGCCCATGCGGAAGGTCGCCAGCAGCGGCGAAGCAGGCATCGATCCGGATTTCGTCGAAGCCATGGCCTTCGCCTGGCTTGCACGACGTTACGACCTGGATTTGCCGGGGAACCTGCCTGCGGTGACGGGCGCCCGCGGTCCACGCGTGCTGGGTGCGCTGCACCGGGCACCGCGCGACTGATCAGCCGCCGGCAGCGGCGGCTTTTCTTTCTTCGATGCCCGCGCGGCACAGTTCCTCGCGGGACGCCGCGGCCAGGGCGCACAGTGCTTCGTCGAAGGCGGCTTGCTCGCTGGCATCCCACGTGCCCGCCAACCGGGCAATGTCACCCGGAACTACCAGCATGTCGTTGAAGGTGTCGCCGGGACTCAAGCCCAGGCCGTACCGCAGGGCGTGCAGGATCACTTCGTTGATCGACCAGCGACGCTCACGCGCAAGCGACTTGATACGCTCGGCGGTTGCGTCGTCGATGTGTCTTACCACGATATCCGGCACGTGCGATTTCTCCTGCCCATGCCCCCTGTGACGTCAATTCTGCGTCAAGAGAGGCCCCGTGTCCAACCATCCGGGCGCGGAGGGCTTTGTCGGTCAGGAAGGCGGCGCTACCCGCCCCTGCCCGGCCTCGGGACTGTCAACCACGGCAAGCCCGGGCAGCTTTTTCCACAGCCACGCCAGCACCAGCAGGGTCGGTACGATCGACACCGTGCTGAGCACGAACAGGGCCGGGTAGCCCGAATCGCGTACCAGGAACCCGGAAAAGCCGCCGATCACCTTTCCCGGAAGGTTGGCCAGCGAACTGAGCAAGGCGTACTGCGTTGCGGTGAAGCTGCGGTTGACCAGCCCGGACATGAAGGCCACCAGCACGGGCCCGGCAAAACCCTGCGCAAAGTTATCGCCCGACAGCGTGGCCACGAAACTCCAGGTCTGCCCCGGGAACGACGCCATCAGCAGGTAAAGCAGGTTCGACACCGACACGCCGATGGCCGCCACCACCAGCAGCTTGCGGATGTCCATGCGGGTTACTGCGTAGCCGCCCAGGAGCGCGCCGACAATGCCGACGATCACGCCATAGACCTTCGACACCTCGGCGATCTGCGTCTTGGTGAAGCCGGCATCGAGGTAGAACGGATACGCCATCACGCCCAGCATCTGGTCCGGCAGCCGGAACAGGCCGACGAACACCAGCAGGCAGAAGGCCAGGCCCAGGCCGTAACGCATGAAGAAGTCCCGGAAGGGCCCGATGAAGCCCTCACGCACCGCGGTGGCGATGTCCTGCCGTTCGCGCACGCGGTGTTCGGGTTCGGGCACCACCAGCACGGTGACCAACGGCACCAGCAACACCAGCGCGATCACCGCATAGCCCATCTGCCAGCCAACGTTATCGGCCAGCAACAGGATGCCCGCGCCACCGGCGATCAGGCCGCCGCGGTAACCCAGCGTATAGGTGGCTGCCAGCGCGCCTTGCGCTTCGCGTGGGGCGATCTCCACGCGGTAGGCATCGACCACGGTGTCGATGGTGGCACCGGCGAAGGCCGCCAGCAGGGTGACCGCCATGAAGCGTGCCAGCGACACGTCGGGCGGCATGCAGGCCATGCCGATGAAACCACCTGCCAGCACCACCAGTGCGAACAACAGCCAGCCACGCCTCTGGCCCAACCGGCAGAACAGCGGCAGGCGCAGGCGGTCCACCAGCGGCGCCCAGAGGAACTTGAAGTTATAGGTGAAGGTAACGAAGCTCGCCAGGCCGATCGCGCCGTAGTCGATGCGCGATTCCTTCAGCCATGCCGACAGGCTGTTTCCCACCAGCAAAAACGGGATGCCCGAGGCAAAACCGAAGAACAGCATGGTGATCGCGCCCGGCTGGGCGAAGGCCTCGCAGATGCCGGCAAGGCCCTTGTAACCGCGGTTGATCACTTGATGTCGTAGTCCACGATGTACGGCGCGTGGTCTGAGAACCGCTGTTCGCGGTAGATCGAGCAATCGCGCAGTTTGTCCTTAAGCGAAGGCGTGACCACCTGGTAGTCGATGCGCCATCCCACGTTGTTGGCGCGGGCCGCGCCGCGGTTGGACCACCAGGTGTATTCCATGGCGTCCGGCTTGAGCGCCCGAAAGCTGTCCACCCAGCCACGGTCAAGGAACAAGGTATCCAGCCATGCGCGTTCGGCGGGCAGGCAGCCTGAGTTCTTCTGGTTGGATGTCCAGTTCTTGATGTCGTTCTTCGTGTGCACGATGTTCCAGTCGCCGCACAGTACGTAATCGCGGCCGGAAGCCAGCCATTCGTCCAGGATCGGCAGCAGCCATTCCATCACGCCGAACTTGTAGCCCTGGCGCAGGTCGCCGGAGGAACCGGAGGGTATATAGAACGACACCACGCTCAGGTTGCCGTAGCGCGCCTCGATGTAGCGTCCTTCGCAATCGAAGTCTTCACGCCCAAGGCTGGTGAGTACAGTGTCGGGCTCGCGCTTTGAATAGATGGCCACGCCGCTATAACCCTTCTTGCTGCGGGCATCGTGGTAGAAGCAGTGGTGTCCGTCGGGACGGAATTGCGGGTCGGAAAGCTGGGCTTCCTGTGCCTTGGTCTCCTGCAGGCAGACCACATCGGCATTTTGGGTACGCAGCCAGTCGAACACGCCCTTGGTGGCGGCCGAGCGGATGCCGTTGGCGTTCAGGGAAATGATGCGCAATGGATTGATCCGTAGTGACCTGCGCCCATCATAGCAATCGGCTGGCCGCGACCTCGGGGGCCGCGATAGCATGGGGTTCTTTGCCGCATGCGAGAGCCGAAATGGAAGCCTACCAGCGCGATTTCCTTGACCTCACCCTCGAGCGCGAGGTGTTGCGCTTCGGTCGGTTCGAACTGAAGTCGGGCCGCATCAGCCCGTACTTCTTCAACATGGGGCGCATCGATTCAGGTTCCGCCCTCGCCCGCTTAGGGTCCGCCTATGCGGCGGCGGCGCTGCGTGCCGATGTCGGCTTCGACATGTTGTTCGGCCCGGCCTACAAGGGGATTGCCCTGGCCGCGGCAACCGCCATCGCGCTGGCCACCAACCACAGCCTGGACCTGCCCTGGGCCTATAACCGCAAGGAGGCGAAGGACCACGGTGAAGGCGGCATGCTGGTGGGGGCCGAGCTCAAGGGCCGGGTGTTGATCGTGGACGACGTGATGACCGCCGGCACCGCCGTGCGCGAGTCGCTGGATCTGATCCGTGCCCAGGGAGCCACCCCGGCCGGCGTGTTGATCGCCATGGACCGCCAGGAGCGCGGCAAGGGCGAACGCTCCGCCGCGCAGGAAGTGGCTGCCGACCACGGCATCCCGGTGATCGCCATCGCCAGCCTTACCGACGTCATGGCCCTGGCCGGCGAGCGGCCGGAACTTGCCGCCCACCGATCCTCGCTAGAGGAATATCGCCGGCAATACGGGGTGGTGTGACGCTTTCGGGCGGCTATACTCGCCCGCAGGAGGGAATTCATGCGCCGATCGTTTCGTCTTGCCCTGTCGCTCGCGCTTTGCGCGGCGGCCACGCTGGCCTTTGCCCAGAAGGGCCCCTCGTTCCGCTTCAAGTGGAAAGACGGCGCGGGGCTGGCCCACTACAGCGACACGCTTACCACCGATGCCCTGAAATACGGCTACGACGTGGTGAACGATGCCGGCTTGGTGGTGCAACATGTCGACCGCCAGCTCACCCCCGAGGAACTGGCCGCAGCCAAGCGCGCGGCCGATGCCAGGGCCGTGCAGGACGCCAATACCCGGAACCAGCGGCAGGCCGATGCGCAGATGCTCGCGGCCTACCCCGACGAAGCCTCGTTCACCCAGGCCAAGCAGGCGGAAATGGATTCCCTCGACCAGACCATCCGCACCACCCAGGGCAACCTGACCAGCCAGGAAAAGGCGCTGACCGACCTCCTGCAGCGCGCCGGCGACCTGGAACGCGCCAACCAGCCGGTGCCGAAGTTCCTGAACGACAGCATCGCCGGGCAGCGCACGACGGTGTCGGCCATCCGCAGCACGCTCGAGCGCCAGCAGGCCAACCGCGCCAATGCGCAGCTGAAGATGGAAGGCCAGGTGCGCCACTACCGCGAACTGCGCAAGGCCCAGCAGGAACAGAATCCGGCCGGGCAATAACGCGCGGCGCAACTAGCCTAGAACGGCAGCGCCAGCTTCGGATCGACCTTCCGCAGTTCCGTGCGGAACACCGTCTGGATGCGTTCGAGCGCCACGGCGTTATCCGCGTCGAAGCGCATCACCAGCACCGGCGTGGTGTTAGACGCCCGCACCAGGCCCCAGCCATCGCTCCAGTCAACACGCACGCCGTCGATGGTGGTCAGGCGCGCATCGGGACCGAAGTCGGCCTTCTCGCGGAAGGTCTCGACGAAGCGGTGATGGGCACCTTCGGCCATCGGCACCTTCAGTTCAGGCGTTGACACGCCCTTGGGCAAGGTGGCGAACACTTGCGTGGCCGTGCGGCCTTCCACATCGCTGGCCAGGATCTCCAGCAGGCGTGCGGCGGCGTAGATGCCATCGTCAAAGCCGTACCAGCGTTCGGCGAAGAAGAAATGGCCACTCATCTCGCCGCCCAGCTGGGCGTCGGTCTCGCGCATCTTGGCCTTCATCAGCGAGTGCCCGGTGCGCCACATCAGCGGTACGCCGGCGGCTTCCTGGATCACCTTGCGCAGGTGACCGGTGCATTTGACGTCGTAGATGATGGTGGCGCCCGGGTGGCGCTGCAGCACATCCTGGGCAAACAGCATCAGCAGGCGGTCAGGGTAGATGATCTCGCCTTCGCGGGTGACCACGCCAAGGCGGTCGCCATCGCCATCGAAAGCCACGCCGAGGTCGGCCTGGTATTTCTCGACGACGAGCTTGAGATCCTCGAGGTTCTTCGGCTCGGATGGATCGGGATGGTGGCTTGGGAAGGTGCCGTCCACTTCGCAGTACAGCGGCACCACCTCGCAGCCGATGCCCTCGAGCACGCGCGGGGCGAGGTTGCCGGCAATGCCGTTGCCGCAATCCACCACCACTTTCAGGGGACGCTCGGCCTGCACATCGGAGGTAATGCGGTCGATGTAGTCGTCGGAGATGTCCATCTGGCGCAGGTTGCCGCCGCCGGCATCGGAGAAGTTCTTCGTCACCATGCGGTCGTGCAGCGCCACGATGGCTTCTTCGGCCAGGGTTTCACCACCGATGACGATCTTGAAGCCGTTGTAGTCGGGCGGGTTGTGGCTGCCGGTGACCGAAACACAACAGCCGGTGTTGAAGCGGAAGGCGGCGTAGTAGATCACCGGCGTGGGTACCGCGCCCACGTCGATCACATCCACGCCGGCCGCGCGCAGGCCCTCGGCCAGCGCACCGGCCGGTTCCGGGCCAGACAGCCGGCCATCGCGGCCGATGACGATCTCGTGCAGGCCCTGCTCGCGCATGCTGCTGCCGATGGCGCGGCCCAGCAGGCGGGCGAAGTCGGCCGACAGGCCTTTACCGACCACGCCGCGGATGTCGTATGCACGGAACACATCGCGATCGATCGCGATGTCCTCCGACGGCGACGGTGCGGCAACGGCGGCGGCAACAGCTCGGCGCGGCGGCGTCTTCGGCGCCTCTTCAGGAGGAAGGTCGCGCAGGGCTTCGGCCAGGGTGGGCTCGGCAAGCTCCGCCCTGGTCGGCGCCCTGCCCTGGCGACGCGGTAACCACAGCAAGGCCACGCCACCGCCCAGGCACAACAAGGCCAGCACCATGGCGAACGGCCACAGGTGCGGCAGCACGATGTAGGCACGCGGCATGTTCGCGGCAATCCAGAACGCGCTGCCACGGATGCGCACGGGAGGACCCGCAGACGCGGAGCCGGCGGAACCGGAAGACAGCAGCATGAGGTCGGGGCCGTCCTGGCCCTGGCGAAGCTCGATGCGCCCGGAACCGGGCCCTGCCGATTCGAAAGCCTGGCTGATGCCATCGAAGGGCAACTCCAGCCACACCCAGCCACGCACGCGGTCGGCGTCGCGCACGGCGGCCACCATGGTCACCTTGCGATGGGTGCCGTCCGGGTTCGTTGTCTGCACCGGCGCGATGTCACCCGCCGACAGCGCCGCCATCAACTGGGCAGCCTTGGCGTAGCCGAACTCCCGGTAGTTCGCATGCAGGACATCGTCCTGGTTGCCGGCGAACACGCCGACATGGCTGGCACCGGGCAAGCGGGCCTGGATCGATGCCGCCGCTGCAGCGTGATCATCAATGATCGCCACGAGTTGCGGATCGCGCAGCACCTGCATCACCTGCTCACGCTGGGTGGCCACGGCGCGGGTCACGGCCTCGGCCACGGAGGCCTGGGCGGAAAGCACGCTTTCCGCGGCACTGCCTTCGCTGGCGATCAGCCAGCCCTGCCAGGCAGAAAAGCCGGCACCAAGGAACAACAGCGTCGCCGCTGCCACCACCAGCAGGCGCAGCGCACTACCGCCACCTGCGTTATTCCCCGTCGCCTTGGCCATCACCCCTCCCCGAAAAACCAATCCCGTCGTTACCCGACGCCCGTGGATCCGAACCCGCCTTCGCCCCGCAGCGATGGCGCAAAGGAGTCCACGACACGCAAAGATGCACGACCCACCGGCACCAGCAACAGCTGGGCAATGCGGTCGCCGGGGTTGATGGTGTACGGAATCGCCGATCTATTCCAGCAGGAGATCATCAACGGGCCCTGGTAGTCGGCATCGATCACACCTACCAAGTTGCCCGTGACCAGTCCGTGCTTATGGCCCAGGCCCGAACGCGGCACAATCAGGGCGCACCAGCCCGGGTCGCCGATGTGAATGGCAAAACCACTTGGGACCAGGGCCGAGGCACCCGGGGCCAGCTCCAGCGGACCATCCACGGCAGCGCGCAGATCCATGCCGGCGCTGCCATCGGTGGCGGGTGTGGGCAGGGGAATGACATCGCCCACGCGCGGGTCCAGCACCTTCAGTTCAATGTCGATCAAGCGGCGGATCCCTTCTTTTTATAGTGGTCGGCCACCAGGGCCATCAGATCACGGGCCAGTTGCGTCTTCGGCGCCAGCGGCAGGGCCTGGCTGCCACCGGGCCAATACACATTCAGGGCATTGTCCGCGGCCTCGAAACCCCGGCCGCCGCCCACCTCGTTGGCCGCCACCATGTCCACGCCCTTGCGCGCCAGCTTGCCCTGCGCATATCCGGCAACTTCCCGGGTTTCGGCGGCGAAGGCTACCAGGAAAGGCCGGCCAGATAGTTTGGCGAGATCGGCAATGATGTCGTCGTTTTCGGTGAGGTCCAGCACGAGCGGCTTGCCTTCCTGCTTCTTCAACTTGTGCTCGGCCATGTGCGCCGGGCGGTAATCCCCCACGGCGGCGGCACCTATATAGATGTCAGCACCGGATGCCGCTGCCAGCACCGCCTCGTGCATCTGGCGTGCGCTGCGCACGTCCACCCGATCCACGCCCCAGGGCGTACCCAGGCCCACGGGGCCTGCCACCAGGGTCACCCGCGCACCCGCCTCGCGGGCGGCCGCGGCCACGGCAAAACCCATGCGTCCGGAACTGCGGTTGCCGATGAAGCGGACCGGGTCGATGTCTTCATAGGTGGGCCCGGCGCTTACCACCACATGCTTGCCGGTGAGGTCGCCTTCGTTGAAGGAAGCCAGCAGCGCATCGCGCAGGTCGTGCGGCTCGAGCATGCGGCCAGAGCCGATATCGCCGCAGGCCTGGTCACCGGCGTCCGGCCCCAGCATGCGCACGCCGCGCGAAGTGATGGTGTTGACGTTGGCCTGCACGGCGGCATTGGCCCACATCTGCTGGTTCATCGCCGGCGCCACGTACACCGGCGCGGCGGTGGCCAGGCAGGTGGTGGTGAGCAGGTCGTTGGCGATGCCGTGCGCCAGGCGGGCAATGAAGTCGGCCGAGGCCGGGGCGACGATCACCCGCTGCGCCCAGCGAGCCAGTTCGATATGGCCCATGGCGCCCTCCGCCGCTTCATCCCACAGGCTCACCCGTACCGGCTGGCCGGAGAGCGCCTGGAAAGTGGTGGGGGTGACGAAGCGCGTGGCGTTTTCGGTCATCACCACGCGGACCTCGATGTCGTGGTCGAGCAGGCGGCGGATGAGTTCGCAGGTCTTGTAGGCGGCGATACCGCCGGTGACTCCGACGAGGACACGGCGCTGGGGGTGGGACATGACGCGAGGGCCGGTGGTGATGAGGGGAGATAGCTTAGCCCAAGCGTGGACGAAGGCCTCGATTGCCATTTATTTCCCCGTCTTGCCCGATATTACTTAACTGTTGTTAGAAGTAATCGAAATTGTCGTTCAAACCGTTGCTTACACGTAGGGGAATTCCTACTCTCACGCTCCCTCACCCTGAGTCTGATCATGCGATCCCTTCGTGCTGCACCAACTTGCATGGTTGTGATCGCCCTCGCGTGGACGTCGGCTATTGCTGCACTGCCCGCCGACGCCGATCAGGCAGTAGCGAAGGTATTGGCCCGCGCGAACGACCGCGTTGCCGCAGGGGAAAGCCCGGATGAAGTTGAAGCCTGGCTGGGAACGCAGCTCAAGCCGTTCAAGGCGACGCCGAGACCGCCCGATTGGGATGTGTATGGCGCCGCCCGATGGCGATCGTTGGAAGGGAACCCGGGTCCTGTACTGGGCACTCCGGCTCCGACAACGCGGTAGCCGCCCGCGCTTATTCCAATTCATCCACCGGGCCGCCGGACGCGGCCTGATCACGTAGGGAAACATCATGATCCACTCGGCCTCGTTCTGGCATTCGCCTCGCCTTCGCCGCGCTGCACGTCTTGGCCTTATCGCCTCACTGGTTGCGCTGGTGCTGGCGCAGCCGGCGTTTGCACAGCTTGATATCTCGTCGAAGGCAACCACGGCGGTCAACGCGATCAAGAACGGCGTGAAGTTCATCCTGGTGGTGGCGGTATTGGGCTCTGGCGTGCTGGCAGCCTTTGGCCGCATGAGCTGGACCACCGTGGGCCAGGTACTGATCGGCTCGATCATTGCGGGCCTTGCCACCGAAGTGGTTGACGCCCTGTACCAGGTCTGACGTATGTCTGGGCTTAGGAACGACCCGCTGTTCGGCGGTCTTACCCGACCGGCCACCATGCTTGGACTGCCGATCGAGGCCTTGCTTGGCATCTTCATGCTGAGTGTCGTCGGATTCCTGGTGGCCGGACTGATCAGCGACGACATCTTCTACAAAGTTGCTGCCCTCGGCATGGGTGCCGTGTTCTATGGGCTTGCACGCCTGCTATGCGCCCGCGACGCTCGTGCATTCCGGTACATGGCACTGCAGTTGCGAACCAAAGGACTGCATCGGACGCGCTCACGATGGGGCTGCGGCTCTTACGCGCCCGTCGGATTCCGCCGCCACTAAGCCACCAGGACAACCATGCCGTTCGAAAGTCGCTCACTGATCCAGGCCTCCCGCGCCGCCGCTGAACACGTGCCGTATTCGGCGATGGTTTCGCGGCACAACATCCGCACCCACGACGGTGATCTGGTGACCACCATTGCCGTCACCGGCGCCGCGCACGAAGCTGCCGATGATGACGATATCCAGGGATGGCACGACGCGTTAGTGGGTCTGGTCAGGAACATCGCCGCCGAAGACATCGCACTGTGGACCCACACCGTGCGTGAGCCGATGAACCGTTATCCGGATGGTGATTTCCAGGATAACTTCGCTGGACGACTCAACAGCCGATATCGGCAAAGCCTGTCCGGCTTGCAGATGATGGTGAATCGCCACTATGTGACCTTGCTGATCCGGGCGCCTGGCAGGAAAGCACGCTGGTTGAGTGGCGAGAAGCGAACGATCACCACGCTTCTGGAAGGGATTGCCGAGAACAATCTGCGCATGGACGAGCTTGCCGATACCTTCCTGGCGGGCCTGTCGCGCTATGGCGCACGCCGGCTCGAGGTATACGAACGTGAGGGCCTCGTCTGCAGCGAAACACTTGAGTTCTTTGCCAGCTTGATCAACGGTGAGTACCAGCGCATCCCGGTACCGCGCGGCAAGCTCAGCACCTCGCTCGGTACCACACGGATGTCCTTCGGTGTGGATCAGTTCGAGGCTCGCACGCCTGCGCATACATCGATCGGCGCCATGCTGGGCACGGCCGCCTACCAAGTGGAACGCACCGAGCCTGGGCACCTGAACGTGATGCTAACGCTTCCCTTCCCGTTCGTGCTTACACAAAGCTTCGCCATGTTCGGTCGCCAACGGGCGATGGACGCCCTGAAGAAACAACAGCGTCTGCTGGTCAATGCCCAGGACGCTTCGTCATCGCAGATCGACGATATCAACGCCGCGCTGGATGACCTGGCTGCGAGCCGAGCCATCTTCGGCGAGCACCATGTCAGCGTGTGCGTGCGAGCAGACACGCAAAAAGCCCTGAACGACCGGATCGCCGCAACCCGCTCAGTGCTCAGCGACGCCGGTTTCCTTGCCGTGCGCGAGGACGAATGCATCGAAGCAGCGTTCTTCGCCCAGTTGCCAGGCAATTTCAGCCTGCGCCCGCGTCCGGCGCCGATCAGTTCCAGCAATATCATCGGGTACACCGGCTTCCATAATTATCCGCATGGCCGGATCGACGGTAATCAGTGGGGCCCGGCACTGAGCTTGCTGAAGACCACATCGGGCACCCCGTTTTACTTCAACTTCCATTTACCACCGACCTCGCGAAAGGGCGTAAACGAGCGCGACGTCGACGACCGTGTACCAGGCCATACGCTGATCCTCGGCCCCACCGGAGCCGGCAAGACGGTGATCCAGGCGTTCATGCTGGCCCAGGCGGAGAAATACAAACCTACCGTCTTCACCTTCGACAAGGACCAGGGCCAGGCGAACTTCGTGCGCGCTATGGGTGGAAAATACGCCACGCTGCGCAACGGCGAACCCACCGGGTTCAACCCTTGCAGCATGCCCGACACACCGGCCAACAGGCTGATGCTGCAGGCACTGGTCAAGCGTTGCATCGTGGGAGACGACGAAACGTTCCGTTTCTCGCCCACGCGCGAGCGCGAGGTGAAGGACGCTGTGGATGGCGTGTATGCCATGCCGTTCGAAGTACGCCGGTTCTCAGCCATCAGGGAATTCTTCGATCCCACCGACCCCAATGGCAATTCGGCACGTTTCGCCAAATGGTGCGAGGGTGGTGCCCTGAGTTGGCTGATGGACAACCCGCGCGACCTGCTGGACTTCGAGCACGGCCGCCATTTCGGCTTTGACGTCACCGACTTCCTGGAGAACGACCAGACACGTACGGTGACGGTGATGTATTTGTTCCACCGCATGGAATCGCTGATCGACGGGCGCCGCTTCATCCTGAACATGGATGAGTTCTGGAAAATGCTGATGGACGAGTACTTCGAGGGCAAGGCGCTCGATGCGGTTAAGACCTACCGAAAGCGCAACGCGCTGGCCCTGTTCGGCACGCAG
This sequence comes from Pinirhizobacter sp., assembly GCF_036499745.1. Classification (NCBI taxonomy): domain Bacteria; kingdom Pseudomonadati; phylum Pseudomonadota; class Gammaproteobacteria; order Lysobacterales; family Rhodanobacteraceae; genus Pinirhizobacter; species Pinirhizobacter sp. The sequence continues at coordinate 57,558 of NZ_DASYDG010000048.1, read as the reverse complement.
AGTCCTGCTGACGTGCTGCGCTCAAAGATCAGCCGGCAGCTGATCGAGCAGTGCGTAAGCCAGTTGTATCTGCCCAATCCCAAAGCCCGCCGCGAGGATTACATCGAAGGTTTCAAGCTCTCCGAGCGGGAATACGAGATCGTCCACCGCGACATGGTGGAGGCGAATACCCGTGGCTTCTTGTTCAAGCAGGGTGCGCATTCCACGGTCTGTGAGCTGAACCTGCGCGGCTTCGATGATGAGCTGGCGATCCTTTCGAGCACAGCCAGCAGCGTGGAACTGAGCGAGCGCGCGATCGCCGCCGCAGGCGATGAGCCTGATGACTGGATGGAAGTATTTCACCGGCTGCGCCGCGAGCGCAGCTGAACCGCAACGCCAAGGAAGACAATCATGAACAATAAGAGCACCACGATCCTGGCCGCCAGCCTGCTGGTCATGCTGTCCACGACCGCACCGGCCCAAGAGGCTGAGTCCTCAAGCGCCATTCCACGCAACTGGCGCGAAACGTTGAACGTAGTCAATGGAAATAGCGCTGCATCCGAAGCTGCACGAACGATGCGTGATGAGGCTCTCAAAGCACGCAATTCCCAATTTGACGGCGTCTCCCCCATCAACGATGCGATGGCCAACGCCCAGCTTGAGGGCGCGGCGGCGAGGAGCGGAATCAATGCAGCCGTCATCGACGCAGGCGAGGGACGTGAAGCGCGCCTTAAGGAGATCGAAGACGGTTTGAGCAAAGCCGAAGACGGGGAGGATCTGGCCGAACTCAACGCGCGCGCCCAGATTGAAAACGGCCGCATGCTGAACGAACTTCTCAAGCTTCAGGCAGCCAACCAGCTAATCGAGACGAAGACGACTAACGCGACCGACGAGACCATGCGTTCGCTCGGCTTGCAGATGGACTACGGCGATTAACAACCCCGCTGTCACCACGCCCCACCAAACCACCAGGAGCCACCGATGGCCGGAGTCGCAGAAGCACTGTTAACGGATATTCAAACTCTGATGCTCGACCAGGCGTTTGTGCTGTCCGGGGCCGTGATGACCGTGATCCAACCCATCGTGCAGGCGCTACTCGTGGTCTATGTGTTGCTGTGGGGCGTGACAGTGGCATCCGGCCGGAGTCAGGAGCCATTTGGCGACGGGGCTCGGCGGGTTCTGCGCATCATCTTCATCGTCCTTCTTGGTTTTACAGCCGATGGCTATAACAGCGAGGTATGCGAGATATTGTTCAACCTACCCTCGACCGTCGCAGCCGGAATGATCGGTGATGGTGGCGACACCAAGGGCATCGCCCAGGTGCTGGATAAAACGATGGGAGAGGGCATGGACATTGCCTTGGGCTTCATGCGGGATTTCTCGATCTGGTCGATTGGTCAGGGGATAAGGAACATCGCCATCGGCGCAACCTTGGCATTGCTTACTATCATCCTGGTGGGCATTGCCATTGCGTTCATCTATATCGCCTATGTGGCGATGGGGATCCTTCTGGCGATAGGACCGTTCTTCATCATGCTGCTCATCTTCGAGCAGACACGACGCTTCTTCGACGGATGGCTGGGCCAGATGGTGACGTTCGGTGTGCTTTTCCTGCTCGTCGCCGCCACAGCAATCATCTGCTTCGAAGTTCTTGAGCAATTCACCCGCGACGGCCACGGGGCCAACGTTGGTCAGGTTCTGAAAATCATGGTGAGTTTCTTGTGCATGATCGCTGTGATGGTGCAGACGCGCACGATCGCTTCGAGTATCGGCGGAGGCGTCGCCATGCAGACACAGTCGGCCGTTGGCCGGGTGATGAACGTCGCCACGGGCGGTGTTCGTGGCGCGGCGGGGCGCGCGGCCTCTGCGGTATCCGGCGCTGGCCGCATTGCGGGTGGGGCCTCGTCATTGGCAAGGGGCGGCACACCGGTAGCTAACCGCGCACGCCAGACTTTCAAGTAAACGTTAAAAAGGAACCTCCCATGCCAAGGACTCTGGCCACCATTGCTTTTGCGCTCGTATCGACCCTGCTGATAGCCGGTTGCTCAGGACTTCAGAAGGCGCCGCGTTGTAAGGGGACCTACCAGCCACTCAACGCGCCGGAGCATTACCTTCCCGGCAAGGGGCGCACATCGTGACCACGCGCGCGGTGGACGCGTTCGCCGACGCCTCGGCCTTCTGGGAAGCCAGCGAGGTGGCACGCTCTCGCCGTAGCGAGCGGACAGCGTGGATCTTCGCGGGCATGGGCCTGGCATGTGGACTGGCGGCCTGCATCGCGGTGGCCTTGCTGACCCCGCTCAAGACCGTCGAGCCATTCGTCGTCCGTGTCGACACCAGCACCGGTGGCGCGGACATTGTCTCCCGCCTGGACGAAACGACAGTGAAGTACGACGAGGCCATCGATCGCTATTTCCTGGCGCGGTATGTCAACTATCGTGAGGAATATTCGGGGAATCTTGCATATCCGAACTACGAAGCGGTATCCCTGATGTCCACCCGCCAGGCCGGCCAGGCCTACTACGCGGTGATCAATCCGAAGAACCCCGACTCGCCCTCTGCTGTGTACAAGAAAGAAGGCGTCGTGGAAGTCGGCATCGTTTCCATCGCGTTCCTGCCCAACCACGTCGCCCAGGTGAGATTTACCCGAACCGAGAAAATGGCGAATTCCGAACCACGTGGTTCGCACTGGATAGCCACGATCTCCTACCAGTACGTCAAGGCGTCGATGGATGCGAAATCGCGCCTGGTGAACCCGGTGGGCTTCCAGGTCACCGATTACCGACTCGACCCGGAAACCACGGCGGTAACGAAATGACCTATCTTCGCTCCTCCATCCTTTGCCTGGCACTGCTTGCCGCCGCAGGCGCCCAGGCCGAAAGCGTACCGGCTAGCGGGAACTTCGACGCTCGCATCAAGGAAGTGCAATACAACCCCTCCGACGTAGTGCGCGTGGTAGGTCATTACGGCTATTCCACCGACATCGAATTCGCTGCCGGCGAGACCATCAAGAACATCGCGCTGGGCGATACGCTTGCATGGGACGTTGCCCCGGCCGACAACCATCTGTTCGTCAAGCCCCGAGAGGACAACGCTGCCACGAACATGACGGTCATTACCGACCGGCGCATCTACCAGATTGCGCTGGACGCGCGCCGCACGGCGCGTACTGGCGGCAAGTCCAGCCACGTGTACTTCCTGGTTCGCTTCCGCTATCCGGAGGACGATGCCGCACGCATGACCGCCGAGGCGAAGGAACGCGAGACCGTGGCCCGACAGCGCCAGGTGGAATCGGCCTTGCGCAAGAAGCCCGACGTGCGCAACTGGACCTACTACGCCTGCGGCGACAAGGCTTTGTGGCCAGCCGAAGTATTCGACGATGGCCGCTTCACCTGGATGCGCTTCCCTGCTGCCCAGCAGATTCCCGCCGTCTTCGAGATCGGGCCGGGCAAGGCCGAAAGCGTTGTCGATGGCGCCATGGAGGGTGAGTACTACGTGGTGCATCACACGGCAAAGCGCTTCGTCCTTCGCCAGGGCAAGGCCGTGGCCTGCGTGGAGAACCGCGCCTACAATCGGTATGGCATTGCCACTCCCACCGGCACGCGTAGCAGTGAGATTGAACGCGTGGTGAAGAAGGTCGAGGCCAACGGGGCCGTGACGACCCAGGGCGCGCCCCGCCCAGTTATTTCGCCACCGATAAGTCCTATCGTGATTGATCCGGCGCTCATCACGCCGACAGTTCGGCCCCTCGCCGAACCGGCGCCCGACGTCGAAGCGCCCAAACCGACCCGGCAGGAACGCCTTCGCGCCCGGCAAGGAGCAACGCCATGAAGCCGGCTCCCGAGGCAACGACCGACGACGACCAGCAGGCTCGCGGTATCCCGCAGGTCGGTGGCAAAAAGAAGGGAAACCGGTGGACGACACTGCTGGTGGTAGGCGCGAGCGCAGTGTTGATCATGGCGCTGGGCAGCAAGGTTGCGATCGATCGTCTTCGCAACCGCGACCATGACGCGAACGACAAGACGCTCCAGCGCGGGCTGCCAAACCTGGCTCGTGGCGCCTTCGATGCCAACGATCTGAAGCCGCCGGTGGTGGTCAAGCCGCCTGACGAACCTGCGGCGGCCACGCCAGCTCAGGTCAAGGCGAAAGCAGTCCATGACGACCTCGCGGAGCGGCGCAAGCGAGCACCGCTGATTGCCCTGGGCGGAAAGGCAGGCGGCGCATCAGGGTATTCAGGTACGGCAAATAACCAGGGCGTAGCCGACGACAGTCGCGGTTCACTCGGTGGCGCGTTGCAGGCTACGCAAAGGGCAGCAGCGCGCGGCTACCAGTTGAGGGATCCGTCGCTAACGATTACCCAGGGTGCCTTCCTCGACTGCACGCTGGTCACGGCGATCAACAGCACGCTGCCGGGCATGACCACCTGCGTGCTCAGCCGCGACGTGTTCTCCACGGACGGCCGCACCTTGTTGCTTGAACGCGGCTCCCGTCTGGTCGGCCAGTATCAGGCCGGTCAGATACGCCAGGGAATGAAACGCATCTTCCTGCTGTGGACGCGCGTGCAGACACCCCAGGGCGTATTAGTAGATCTTGACTCACCGTCGGTGGATTCACTCGGACGCTCGGGTGTCGACGGCAAGGTCAACAATCACTTCTGGGAACGTTTCGGCTCGGCAATGCTGGTATCGGTGGTCGACGACGTCGTGCAGGCGGCCCTGCAGAATCAGCAGCAGGCCAGCAACGGCGGCACTTCGATCAGCTTCAACAACACCGGACAAGCCACGCAGAGCGCGGCGGCAGTGATTGTCCAGAACACGGTGAATATCCCACCCACACTTGATAAGGCCCAGGGCTCCCGCATCGGCGTATTCGTGGCGCGCGACCTCTACTTCGGCGATGTCTATCAGCTGCGTCAGAAGTCCGGCCTTCCATGAAACCGGACCATGCGGCAAGCACGGCGATAACTGCCGTAGAAACCTACCTGCGCCCCATCCGCCACCTGCTCGCCGGCGACGTCACCGAAGTCGTAGTCAACCGCCCTGGCGAAGCCTGGACCGAAGGACGCGAAGGCTGGCTGCGCCACGACATGCCCGAACTCACCTTCGACCACCTGCGCATGCTGGCCAAGTTGATTGCCACTTCTACCCAGCAGACCATCTCGGAGAACGCCCCGGTGGTCTCGGCCGCGCTGCCATCGGGTGAGCGCGTGCAGGCTATCGTGCCGCCCGCGGTGCCCCAGGGGACAGTGAGCCTGACCATCCGAAAGCCTTCCAGCCTTCGGCTCACCCTTGATGACTACGAACGCAGTGGCGCGTTCGAGGCGGTGGACATTGGCGACCATCGTCGCGGTGCGCATGAAACCGAACTTCTGCAGTTGCTCGATGCAGGGAATATCCGCCGGTTCCTCGAGCTCGCGGTCGCTTCGCACTTGAATATCGTGGTATCCGGTGCGACGGGCTCCGGCAAGACCACCATCATGAAAACCCTGGTGGATCTGATCCCCGCCAGCGAGCGACTGATCACGATCGAAGACACGCCGGAACTGGACATCCGCAACCAGCCCAACCACGTGCGTTTGTTCTACTCCAAGGATGGTCAGGGTGTCAGCAATGCGACGCCGAAGCTTCTTCTTGAATCGTGCCTGCGAATGAAGCCCGACCGCATCCTGCTGGCAGAGCTTCGCAGTGACGAAGCTTTCTATTTCATTCGAAACGTCAACTCCGGTCATCCGGGCTCGATCACTTCAGTGCATGCCACCAGCCCCCGCCTGGCCATCGAGCAGCTGATGCTGCTGGTCAAGGAATCGGCGGGCGGCGCGCATCTTTCGCGGGAGGACATCAAACAGCTGCTCTACATGCTGGTGGATATCGTCATTCAGTTCAGCGTGGTCGACGGACGTCGCCGCGTTACGGGAATTTATTATGAGCCAGACCGCAAGCGCGCCAGCCTGGGTTAAGGCGCTGATGGTGTTGGCCCTGCTCGCACTGGCCTGCGTGGCCTGGCTGTACCTCGCCGGCCACGCATACGTTTGGCTGGCCTTCGGCAAAGACGGCACCGAGGCGACGCTGCTGACATGGCCGCGCTACTGGATGGCCTACAGCGACCTGCCGGCAACGAAATCGCACCTACTCAAATCCGCCCTCGGAGCCACGGTAACCTGCCTGGCACCGTTGGCCATGTTTTTCATCAAGCCGCAGCGGAAACTGCATGGCGAGGCACGGTTCGCTACCCGTGCCGACGTCCGCAAGGCAGGCCTTCTCAACAACGAAGGCGACGGCGTGATCGTGGGCCGCCTCGGCAGCACTTTCCTTACTGCCGGTCTTCGCGACTATCCGCACATCATGCTTGCCGCACCCACGGGGTCGGGCAAAGGCGTGGGCGTGGTGTTGCCGAACCTGCTCAATTACAACCATTCGGTGATTGTGCTGGATATCAAACAGGAGAACTGGACCCTCACCGCCGGTTTCCGCCAGCAATGCGGCCACGAGGTGTACCTGTTCGACCCGGCATCCAGCAGTCGGCGCACTCATCGCTGGAATCCCCTGGCCTATATACGCGACGACCCGGGCCTGCGCGTGGACGATGTGCAGAAGATCGGCAACATCATCTTTCCTGATGTGCCGGGCACCGATCCCATCTGGACGGCCAGCTGCCGCTCGCTGTTCCTGGGCCTGGTGTTGTATGTGTTCGAGACGGAAGGTAAGGTGCGCACGCTTGGACAGGTAGCGCGCGAAGCTTTCGGCGACGAAAACGCGCTATCCGCCGCGCTGGCCGCGCGGTACGACGAAGGGCGACCGCTTTCGCCTGCTTGCGAAAGCGCCTTGGCCGACTACCTCAATACATCCGAGACCACGCGTACATCGATCCGCAAGACGTTCACCTCGCGTTTCGAATTGTTCCTCAATCCAATCATCGATGCCGCCACGGCCGATAACGATTTCGATCTGGAATCGCTCCGCAAGCGGCGCATGAGCATCTACATCGGCATTACCCCCGATAACCTGAGCCGTATGGCGCCCATCCTCAATCTGTTCTTTCAGCAAGTGGTTGATCTCAACACGCGCGAACTCCCCGAGCACAACAAGGCGCTGAAGTACCAATGCCTGCTGATCCTGGATGAGTTCCGGAGCCTGGGAAAACTCCCGCTGATCGTCGAAGCCATCGCCTTCCTCCGCGGCTACGGGCTGCGCCTGCTTCCGATCTTCCAGTCGCCCGGACAGGTGCGCGAGGTATACGGCAAGGATGCCGCCGAATCGTTCTTCCAGAACCACGCGCTTCGCATCAGTTATACGCCGGCGGATTTCGAGACGGCCAGCGAGATCAGCCGCGAGTTAGGTAACAACACGGTGCGCAGTGAATCGCTCTCGCGCCCCACGGCGTTCGGCCAGGGCCAGCGAAGTGTCAGCGAATCGGAGCAGTCGCGCGCGTTGCTGCTGCCCCAGGAGGCCCTGGCCCTGGGCAAGGATGAGGTGCTTTTGTTCCCCCGGGGGTTTCGCCCTATACGCGCAACGAAGATCCGCTGGTACCAGGAAGCGATCTTCAAGGAGCGCGTACTGAAGCCACCGGAGGTACCGGTGGCGCCTTTCCCGTCTCCATCCTATTCCGATGCACAGCCGGCGCCCTCTTCGACGGTATCCGCACCGGCTTAAGCCGTCGTCCTATCCACCCACTCCAGGCAAGGAAGCCTCATGACTTCGATGCACCCTTCGGCAAGCGCACCGGCCAGACTGCCTTCGGCCGGCACCGAACTTCAGCGCGAAGACCTAGCAATGGCCGAGATCGCCAATGCGGTTTATGACTCTTCGGCCACCAATGTCAAAAATGGATGGCGCAAGGTGGAGGGACGCGACCTGCATGCCTATGGCACGAACGAAAGCGAAATGCGTCCAGGCAGCGGTCTGCGTGCCGGTGTGTACACCAACGATTCTGGCCAGACGGTGGTGGCCTTCGCAGGCACCAACCCCCGCTCTGGCAAGGATCTTGCCACCGACGTGAAGCAGGAACTGGGCTTCGCCACGGATCAGTACCGCCAGGCCAAGACGCTTGTAGGAAAGGTAGCGGCGAAAATGGGTCCGAACAATGTGGTCGTGGTCGGCCACTCGCTCGGCGGAGGGCTCGCTTCCACCTCGGCGCTGGAGAACGGCGTCAATGCCGTCGTCTTCAATGCCGCGGGCGTTCACAACAACTCACTTAGCGACCCAGACCGCCTGCGTACCCGTGCCGAACAGGGTGCCGTGCGGCACTATCACGTCGACCACGAAATTCTGCAAAAAGCGAATGCCTCGTCGCCTTTTTCCCACGGCGTTCCCGGTGCGGTGATCAAACTCGAATCCACACATGGACTTCCCAATCCCGAAGCGACCATGGCGCCCCTGCAGATGCATTCAATGGATCGCGTGATCAGCGCCATGCGCACAGACACCCGATTCCTGGGGCGGCACCAGCTGGAATCGGCGCGCTTTGCCGTTTCCGGACTTCCAGCGTATGAAGGGCAGAACCCTCACCATACGGCGGCACGGGAAGAAATCCGCAACCGCGATGCGGGGCGCTCGCAAAGCTACCAGGGATTTGCGCAGCAGGCCGAACGCACACGCCTGCACGTTCGCGATACGCGCCACGCCGCTGCCGATATTTCCCACGGACGCCCCGTAGATTTCGGCATCGTCGACCGGGGCCACCGTGACCACCTGAGCAGCCAGCAGGAAGGCTCGTCTACCGGCTCACGTTTGGGCGCTGCAGGAGATTCGGAGCCGGCAGCCGTGATGCGCCAGACTGAGCGGCGTGGGTCGACGTCCATGTCGACCTCCGTGGAGAAGGCCAGCGGCTTCCTGAGCCGCTTCAAGCCGAACAAGGACAAGGGTAAGGACCGCGAGCGATGACGCGGCTTTGACCACATCGCTGCGACCGCCCAGGTCCGGCCTGGTCTGGCTTGACCTGCCAGGTCATTGCGACCCCCGCCGGTCGCTGCGAACCTCGTATCCATGCCCACTTCCCGCGCCCCCACGAATGGCCTGACCGTCATCGCCACCATGGACACGCCCAGCGTGTCGGTGCGCGATATGGTGTGCCATGGCGGTTGCGTGCATGCGAGCCCCGAGGAATGCACCGATGCCACGCACGTGGTGTTTCCTTATCGGGGTATCTACCTGCGCCATGTGGCCCGCGACCAGGCCGTGGCCGACGCCAACCACGTCCTGTTCTTCAACGCCGGCGAGGGTTACCGCGTAGCCCATCCAATACGTGGCAGTGATGCAAGCCTGTCGTTGCGGCTGGATGCGGCGGTACTGGAGGAACTCGCGCCACAGGCACTGCTCAACAAGCGCTCCGTGCAGGGATTTCGTGTGCAGCACCGTCGCATTGATAGCATGACGCAAGCCCGGGTGGCAGGAATCCGCCATCACCTGGGAAAGGACTCGACCGATCGCCTGCACATCGAGAGCCTCGCGCTTGAACTGGTGTCGCGCAGTCTGGGGCCGCGAACCTCCCAACCCTCGGACGCCACACATGGCCAGCGGCGGCTGGCCGATCGGGTAAAGGTGCTCCTGGCCAGCGATCTGTCGCGCCGCTGGACCCTGGCGGAGATCGGCGCCGGGATGGGGGCATCTCCCGTGTATCTGACCCAGGTCTTTCGTCGTGTCGAGGGCATGCCCCTCTATCGTTATCACCTGCAACTGAGGCTGGCGCGGGCGCTGGACCTCCTGGCGACGCGGCGCGACGTCTCGTCGCTCGCCGCGGACCTTGGTTTTTCCAGCCACAGCCACTTCACGGCGGCGTTTCGCCAGGTGTACGGGACCTCACCCACGACGTTCCGATGCACGCCAGGAACGCCTACCCGCTTAGCAAATAAGGATGGTCTTTATGCCGCATAGGCACACCGGGATGGATCGTCGAACCTTCATGCGTCTGGCCGCGGGTTCACTCGGCGCGGCGGCGCTTTCGGCCTGCATGCCCCAACGCATGGCCCCCGACAGGCGAGCGCGAACACTATCGTCGAATGCGTCGATGGATGCGAAGTCCTTTCATGCCTCACGGCAATATCAACAGACCCGCTTCGGCAACATCGCCTACGTCGAACAAGGCTCAGGCGAAGCAGCACTGTTCCTTCACGGCTTTCCCTTGAATGGATTCCAGTGGCGTGGCGCGTTGCCGAGACTTGCCGGTGCGCGGCGCTGCATCGCCCCGGATTTTCTCGGCCTGGGCTATACGCAGGTCGCCGACGGCCAAAGCGTGGCTCCCGCCGAGCAGGCGGACATGCTGGCGGCTTTCATGGATGGCCTGGGTATCACCCGTGCCGACATCGTGGCCAACGACAGTGGCGGTGCCGTGGCGCAGCTTCTGGCCACGCGACATCCGCAGCGTGTTCGCAGCATGCTTCTGACCAACTGCGATACTGAACACGAATGCCCGCCCGCCGCGATGTCACCGGTCATTGCCATGTCCCGCAAGGGTGCCTATGTCGACACGTGGCTGCGCCCCTGGCTACAGGACAAGGCGCTGGCACGCTCAGACAAGGGGCTTGGAGGCATGACCTTCAGTTATCCCGATCACCCTTCCGATGAAGCCATCGACATCTACCTGTCGCCCCTGGTGGCCAACGCCAGGCGCACGGAGGCGTACGCGCTCGCGCTGGAGGAGAACTCGCTGGCGGGGATCGGGGCGAAGCTGGCGGTAAGCCAGGTGCCCGTACGCATCATCTGGGGTATGGCCGACCCGATCTTCTCGCCCGCCGGGGCGGAATACCTCGACCGCGTCTTCCCGCGGTCCCACGGCGTGCATCGCATTGCCAACGGCAAGCTTTTCTTCCCCGAGGAATTCCCGGACGTCATCGCCGCCGAGGCACGACAACTCTGGGCTGCGTCATGAAACGCCGAAACTCAAGCTGGAAAAATCAGTCTCGTAGTCGGCCTCGGCATCGATCGGCAGGGCGCGCGTCCAGATGACGTTGAGCAGCCATTGGCCCGAGGTGGGGAAGGAGAACGTCGCGCCGCCGGCACCGTCGGTCACATGAACCTCCACGGGACTCTCATCGTGATCGAGGTTGGTGAGCTTCACCGTTGCCCCGGGCAGTGGACGTCCCTGGTAGAGCACCCGAAGCGGTAACGCCCCCGGATGTGGCATGGCATAGGGGTTGACCCCCGGCACGATTTCCAAAGCGAGCCCCACCGGCTTGGTCACCACCGTGGGCACGGCAGGGTCGAACGTTCCCGCCTGCACTATGACCTTGGCATGACGGCTGTAGATCTCGGTTTCATCCACGTCCATGCGGTGTTCCCGCATGCGCCGTTCCAGGGCGGGTGAAAGCCCCTCGACCTTCAAGTAGTCGTTTAAGCGTACCGAGGGCAAATGGCTTTGCGCCCGGTTGTCGGTCTCGAGCACCAGCAGGTGCGACCCCGGGGCCTGCAGGGTAAATTCCCCATCCGCTGAAAGGGCGCCAGGATGCAGGCTGCCACGCAGGTCGACGGCGCCGTCCGAAGGCCCGAAGGCCTGGAAGCGAACGATCCGTGACACGGGAATGGGCGAGCGCTGGCGATAAGGCCCATGACCCACTTGCAGGGTGAAGGGCACACGCTCGCTGGCCACCACGTGGAATGCCTGCGGCTGGACCCAGAAATCATGCGCATGCACGCGGCAAGCGATGGCAAGGAGCAACAGCGCGCACGCGTGTCGCGCTTTTGGCGATGGGCGAGTGTTCATGGCCAGGCCTATTCGAGGTGATCGGGTTGATAACCCGGGGTAACCGGGAGGAAGGACAGGCTGGCCACCAGCACGGCGATGGCGATCAGCCAGCTCGCAAATACCTTCAAGGCCAGTGCAAGCCCGGAGAACCGCCGACGCCCACGCAGGCTGCGAACGACGCAGAGCACGATCGCTATGGTTGCGATGTCCGCGCCAAGCAAAGGCCATGGACTGCCTGGGCCGGTCATGCCCCTGCTGCCCGAGCGACAAAATAAGCACCCAGAACGGCGATGCACGTACCCGTGGCACGGATCATCCGCAGCCCTTGCGGCCATCGCGCCGTCAGGCCAAGGCCGATGCCCAGCACATGCAGGAAGCCGGTCGCCAGCACGAACCCGGCGCTGTAGCCCAGTGGATCGGCTGCCGAAGGCAATTCCTTGCCATGGGCATAGCCGTGGAACAGGCCGAATACCGCCACGGTGGCCATCGCCGCCCATGCGGGCAGGCGCCACGCACCGGCAACGCACGAACCCAGTGCCAGCACGGACACCGCAATCCCCCACTCCACCGGCGGCACAGGTACGCCTGCCATGCCCAGGATGGCTCCGAACACCATCAGTCCGGGAAAGACGACAGGAAGCAGATACAACAACGGCTCGCCGAGGATCGCGCCCCAAAGCCCGACCGACACCATGGCGAGCATATGGTCGGCGCCGCTGAGCGGGTGGAGAAAACCGGCGACGAAGCCGCCGGCCAATCCCGTGCCCGCATGGGCCATCGCGGGCTCCGCAGGACCCAGCAGCAATGTCGCCGCCATCCCCAGGAAGAGGATGGCGCGACGCCGTGGACTATTCACGGTAATCATTGGCTTTGCTGGTCGACGCAGGTGCCGCGGGTACTGTGTCCGCCGCTGCAAGGAAGGGAAAGGTAGCCGTCGAATGCACGCGATCGTCGTGGTGCACGCCATCGTCGATGCCGTCAACGTTGCCCGACGCGAGAAGCGATCGGTAGATGTTGGATGCATCGTAATTGGGCGTGCGGCCGCCACAGTCGCCGGCGAGGTCCGTGCGCGCGGACAGATGGGTGAGTTCCACGGCGAACAGCGACGTGCACGTCGCCGAGGCGCTGTTCACCCATAACCGGTCGTCGGCCAGCAAGGTGGCAAGCCGGAGGTAACGCATACCCGGCGCCGCACCCATGTCCGCCAGCCATTGGTTGCCACGCACACCGTCATAGCCGTCGTACAAGCCCAGGCTGCGCTGAATGTCGGCGATGAATTGCCTGGACGTGGCAGGTTCCGCGCGGTTGTAGCGCTCCTTCAGACGTGTGCCGCGGGCCTCATCCAGCGGCGAAAGCAGGGCGTTCCCGGTTAACGGCCGCCCTGCCCGATCAATGCGCCCATGCGCCGATGCCGTCTCACCCCAGACGGCCAGCAACGGCCCTCCACCGGCGACCACGTGCAGGTCCACGGTGACCACGATGCTTGCCGGTGTCCAGCCCGCCAGGAAATTCTTTCCCGGGCCTCCGTCGGTCTGTCGCCATTGCCACTTGATGGCTTGCACCGTCTTCACGTCGAAGGAAGGAAATCCATCGGCATCGACGTTCACCCCGCGCTTCAGTGCGTTCGCTGCCACGTCGAAAGCGGCGCGTGATCCCCGTACATTGTTGAAGAAGGGATCGTCCCGGCGCCCGGCAAATACCTTCAGTCGTCCGTCGCTGGAGGAGAATCCATCCGGCGCATCCATCCATCCCTCGGCTCGCTCGTTTCCAGCTTCACAGGTGACAGCATGCGAGGCGTTGAAGCGACAGGTAATGTCGGTCTCTACGCTCGTTCGACCGAACTCCTTGCCGCTTCCGACATGAAAGGTATAGGCCAGGCTGTCCGAGAACGTGTGCCCGACGATAGTCATCGCCAGGTTCAGGCGCCGGCCGTCGACCGACGTCCAGGCATAGATGTCCCCGATATCGGCCCGGGCATCGGCCTCCACCGTCGGCGTATCCAGATGGTCCGAAGCCCGGCTTTCCAGTGTCGAGACGGCTCCAAGCAAGCCGATTCCGATGGCGAGGGCGGGCACGAAGGCGTGAGGGCGGGGAGTGTTTCGCATGAACTGCACCAGGAAGATGGGGTGGTGTGCAGTACACGGCCCATGCGCGAAGTGCGCTGTCAGAATCTTTAGCGATCAACGCCGACACAGGCTCGACCACGGAACCGATACCGGTGCAGGAGGTAAGTACTGACCATCGGGGGATGAAGATCTCCGAATGGCCCGAAGGTGACCGCCCGCGCGAGCGGCTAAGGACGCATGGCCCGCGCTCGCTATCCGACGCCGAACTGCTCGCGGTATTGATTGGCAGCGGTACCCGCGGACGCGACGCGGTGTCCATGGGACGCGAGATGATCGCCTCGGCGGGCAGCCTGGCCCGCCTGATGCAGACCATGCCGCATAGCCAGGCAACTCCGGGCATCGGCCCCGCCAAGGCGGCCCGCATTGCCGCAGCCCTGGAGATCGCCCGACGGGTGATCAACGGCGGCGTGGCCGACCGCACATTCCTGAGGGACCCGGCCGCCAGCGCCACCTACCTGAGGTCCCGCCTGGTCCACCTGCCCTACGAGGTATTCGCCTGCCTGTTCCTGGACAATCGCCACCGGGTGCTGGCCTTCGAGGAACTGTTCCGGGGTACGGTGGATGCCGCCGCGGTCTACCCCCGTGAGGTGGTCCGGGCGTGCCTGGCGCATAACGCCTCGGCAGTGATTTTTGCCCACAACCACCCCTCGGGCGTGGCCGAACCCAGCCAGGCGGACATCGCCATCACTCACGCCTTGAGCCGGGCGCTGGAGCTGGTCGGGGTAAGGGTTTTGGATCATCTGGTGATCGGCGAGGGCGAGCCGGTCTCGATGGCCCTGCGGGGCCTGCTTTAGCCCCCGCCCCCAAAAAAAACGGCGCGGTTGCCGCACCGCGCCGTTGGACCGTCATCGTGAGGGGAGAATCCGATGAATCGGCGTGTCCTTGGCAGGGGAGGTGCGTCGGACAAGGAGAATTCTGAGGGCCGCCGATGACATCGCCATGACGGCAGCACTTCTACCCCGTTGCGCAGGCCCTTCGGGAAGTTATGCACAAAGTCGATTTGGCGAGGTTGGCGGACTTATTTCGAGCCAGTCCACACCATAATCCTTCAACTCATTGATTTTGCACGACCGATTGTGTGACCGTCGCATTTCCTTGCGGCGCTGCGGCATGACACGGCGACCGGCGCATTTCTTGCCCACAGAGTTATCCACAGGCTGGGGCCGTTTCGAAAAAGGCTTTCGCCCCCGGGCTTTGGCGGCCCGGTCTGCTAGGATTGCCGGTTCCCCCAGCTACCAGCGCCCGCCGTGAAAGACCAGCTTCGGAACCTCGTGCTCAAGGCCATCGACAGCCTGAAATCGGCCGGCACCCTGCCCGCCGATGCCGCCGTGCCTGCCTTCGTGGTCGAGCGCACCCGAAGCCGCGAACATGGCGATTTTGCAACCAATGTGGCCATGTTGCTTACAAAAGTAGCAGCCCGGAAGCCGCGCGAGGTGGCCGAGGCGCTGGTTGCCGCCCTGCCCGTCGGTGGCGTGGTGGACCGCGTGGAGATCGCAGGTCCAGGCTTTATCAACTTCTTCCTGGGCCGGGACGCCTACAAGAGCCTGCTTTCGGACGTTTTTGCCCGGGGCAACGACTTCGGCCGCAGTACCTCGGGCGAAGGCCGGATGGTGGGCGTGGAGTACGTCTCGGCCAACCCCACCGGCCCTCTTCATGTGGGCCACGGCCGCAACGCGGTGCTGGGCGACTGCCTGGCACGCCTGTTGGGCGCCACCGGCCACGATGTGCGCCGCGAGTTCTATTACAACGACGCCGGCGTGCAGATCCATAACCTGGCGCTTTCCGTCCAGGCCCGGGCCCGTGGCATCGAGCCGGGCGCCGACGGCTGGCCGGAAGCGGGTTACCGCGGCGACTACATCGCCGACGTGGCCCGGGCGTATCTGGCCGGTGAGTCGGTCCAGGCCGACGGCCGTACCGTCACCGGCGCCAGGGATGCGGACAACCTCGAGGCCATCCGCGAGTTCGCGGTGGCCGCGTTGCGCCACGAGCAGGATCTGGATCTTGCCGCCTTCGGCGTCGAAATGGACGTGTACTTCCTGGAATCGTCGCTCTACAGCGGCGGCAAGGTGGAAGAAACCGTCCGCGAGCTGGTGAAGCACGGCCATACCTATGAAGACGGCGGCGCCCTTTGGCTGCGCAGCACCGACTACGGTGACGACAAGGACCGCGTGATGCGCAAGTCCGACGGCACCTATACCTACTTCGTGCCCGACGTTGCCTACCATATGAGCAAGTGGCAGCGCGGCTACCAGGACGCGGTAACGGTGCTGGGTTCGGATCATCACGGCACCCTGACGCGTGTGAAGGCCGGCCTGCAGGCGCTGGACCAGGGCATCCCAAAGGATTACCCGCATTACGTGCTGTACCAGATGGTGACGGTGATGCGTGGCGGCGAGGAGGTGAAACTCTCCAAGCGCGCCGGTTCCTACCTTACCCTTCGCGACCTTATCGACGAGGCCGGGCGCGATGCCACGCGTTATTTCCTGATCGCGCGGAAATCAGATTCCCAGCTGATCTTCGACATCGACCTTGCGCGTTCACAAAGCAACGACAATCCGGTTTATTACATCCAGTACGCCCACGCCCGCGTGAGCCGGGTGCTGGAAGAACTCACCGAGCGTGGCTACACCTACGACCGGGAAGCAGGCATGGCGGCGTTCGGCCAGCTCGACAGCGACCACGAAACTGCCCTGATGGTGGAACTGGCCCGCTACCCCGAGGTGGTGGAAACCGCAGCTACCAATCTTGAACCGCACCTAGTTGCGCAATATTTGCGCGAACTCGCTGGCGCGCTGCACAGCTATTATCACGAGCACAAGTGGATCGTTGACGACACGGGCCTTCGCAATGCCCGCGTTACGCTGGCGCTGGCCACGCGGCAGGTCCTTCGCAACGGGCTTGGCCTGCTGGGTATCAGCGCACCGGAGAAAATGTAATGGCAACACGCAACACCAAAGGCCGCGGCAAGCAGGCTGTACGCAACAAAAGCAGCGGCATGCCCGGCTGGGGCTGGGCCATCATCGGCATCCTGGCCGGTGCCGTGCTGATGGCGGTGGTGCTGAAGGGTTCCTTCCTGCCATTGCAGCGTCCCAACGGCCCCGCGCCCAACCCGCAGGCCACCGCGCAGAAGGCGTCGGATCCTGGACTGGCGGAGTCCGCACCGGATGCGGACAAGCCGAAGAAGCCCACCTACGATTTCTATTCCGTGCTGTCGGAAAAAGAAGTGCGTATTCCCGATGCGGAGATCAGCGCGCAGGCCCAGGCCGAAGCCAAGGCCCGCCAGCAGGCCGCCGCGCAGCAGCAGGCCCAGCAGAAAACCGCCGCAGCCCAGCAGGCCGGCAGCACTCCGCCACCGACGCCTGCCAACTTGCCGGCGGTGAAGACGGAAACCGTCGCTGCCACGCCGGCCGCCACGCCGACGCCGTCGCCGTCCGCCAGCGGTGGTTACCTGCTGCAGGTGGGCGCATTCCCCAGCGCCGGGGATGCTGAATCGCTCAAGGCCAAACTCGCGTTGCAGGGTTTCGTCGCCAACGTGCAAACGGTGAAGGTGGGTGGCCAGAACTACAACCGCGTGCGCCTGGGGCCGTTCAAGTCGGCCACGGAACTGGAATCGACCAAGCAGCGTTTGCAGCAGGCGGGCATCAATGCCATCGCCTTGAAGGTAGGCAGCTAACGCGGCCTGCCATGGCGCGCCTTCGCTGCGAAGGCTGCGCCTTGCCTTAAACCTTGCGCTCGCCCCGCTTGATCCGGATCAGCCCGGAAATGTCGTCGTCGCCGTAGCCTTCGCTCATCAGCTGGGCGAAGTCGGCGAGTGATTTCTCGATGACGGAACGATCGGTGCCTGCATCCACCGCCACGCCGCGCACGATGCCCAGATCCTTGTGCAACAGCGCCAGCTTGAAGCCAACGGAGAATTCGTTGCGCAACATGGTGGCGCCGCGTTTTTCCAGGAACCAGTTGCCGGCCGCGCCGGCGCCCAAGGTGGGCAACAAGGCTTCGGCGTCCAGCCCCAGGGCTTCGCCCAGCGCCAGCCCTTCGGTCACGGCCTGCGCGATGCCGGCCACGATCACCTGGTTCACCGCCTTGGTCGACTGGCCTGCGCCGACACTACCCATGTGGGTCACTTTCACTGCATAGGCTTCCAGCACGGGCCGCGCTTTTTCCAGCGCTGCCGCGTCGCCGCCCACCATCACCGACAGCTTGCCGTTGCGCGCGCCTTCCACGCCGCCGGACACCGGCGCATCGAGGAACGCGATGCCTTTCTCCGCCAGCATCTGCGCTGCGCGCAGCGCGGTGGCGGGCGCGACGGTTGAATGGTCGACCACTACGGACCCTTCGCGCAGGTGCGGCAGCAGCGCGGCCACGTTGTCCAGCACGTCCTGGTCGGCCGTGACGCACAGCGCCACCACATCGCTCATCGATGCCATGGCTTCGATCGAAGGCGCGTCCACGCCCAGGTCGCCAGCGAGGTCGTAGGCCTTCTGCTGCGTGCGGTTACCCACCGCCACCAGCAGGCCCTTCTCATGAAGATGGCGCGCCATCGACGCACCCATCGCACCCAGGCCGATGAAAGAAGCACGCAATGTCATGGGCGGATGTCCTCGGCAAGATAGGTGTAACCGGTAAGGCCGGCGTTGAGTTCATTGAACAGACCATCACCGGTGACGCCGGCCGCGGCCAGGCGGTCCCGGTACGCCTGGCGCAGGGCGGCAAGGTCGTAACCGACGTAGTCGAGCATCAGGTCGGTGGTGTCGCCACGGCGAACATGGGCGAATTCGAAGCCATCGCTGCCGGCCCGCACGTTTACCGCGTCCGTATCGCCGAACAGGTTATGGATGTCGCCCAGGGTCTCCTGGTACGCGCCCACCATGAAGATGCCCAGGCAATACGATTCGCCATCACGCAAGGTATGCAGCGGCAGGCTTACGTCCACGCCCTCGGCATCCACATAGTTGTCGATGCGGCCATCCGAATCGCAGGTGAGGTCGGCGATCACGCCGCGGCGCGTGGGTTCTTCATCCAGGCGCGCCAGCGGCACGATGGGGAAGATCTGGTCGATCGCCCAGACGTCCGGGATGGATTCGAACACCGAGAAATTCACGAAATATTTGTCGACAAGCTTTTCGTCCAGTTCATCCAGCGCCTGGCGGTGCGCACGCTCGGTGGGTAGCAGGCGCGGGCGCACGGCGCTGGCAATGGCGTAGTACATGTCGTCCAGCTGCGCGCGGTCGCGCAGGCCAAGATGGCCTTCGGCATACAGCGAAAGGCCTTCGGCGTGGTGGTGCTGGGCTTCGTGGAACAATTCCAGCGGCGGGCGCTGGCCGAGCTCTGCCCAGGTGTCGCGCAGGTGGCGCAGCACGGCCGGCTCACCTTCGCGCGGCTCCGCCACGATGCCCGCTGGCACGGCTTCCACTTCGGTCACATTCACCACCATCACCGCGTGGTGCGCGGTCATGGCGCGGCCGCTCTCGGTGACGATGCGCGGCGCTGGCAACCCCAGGCGCTCTACCGCTTCGGCCAAGGGGGTGACAATGCTGGCGGCGTACTGCTCGAGGTTGTAGTTCATCGAGTTGTAGCTACGCGAACGCGTACCGTCGTAGTCAACGCCAAGGCCACCGCCTACGTCGACGATGTCGATCGGCGCGCCCGCGGCGCGCAATTCCACGAAATAGCGCACCGCCTCGCGCATGCCGGCGGAGATGTCGCGCACGTTGGAGATCTGCGAGCCCATGTGGAAGTGCTGCAGGCGCAGGGTGTGGGTGAGGCCTTCGGCATCCAGGCGGGCGATCAACTCCAGCACCTGGCCGGGCGAGAGCCCGAACTTGCCCTTGTCGCCACCGGTGTTCTGCCATTTGCCGGCACCGATCGAGGCCAGGCGCACGCGCACCCCCAGCAGGGGCTCCACGCCTAGGGATTTCGACTCCGCCAGCACGTGTTCGAGCTCGGAAAGCTTTTCGATCACGATATGGACGGAAAGCCCGAGCTTGCGGCCGATCAGGGCCAGGCGGATGTATTCGCGGTCTTTGTAGCCATTGCAGACCACCAGGCTGCCCGGACGGGCCATCGCCAGCACGGCCATCAGTTCAGGCTTGGAGCCCGCTTCCAGGCCGAAACCGTGTTCGCCGGCGGCCACCAGTTCGCTCACCACGCCGCGCTGCTGGTTCACCTTGATCGGGTAGACGGCCGTATAGGCGGCCGGATAGCGGGAATCGGCGATGGCCTTGCCGAAGGCCGCCTGCAGGCGGGCAAGGCGATTGGCCAGGATGTCCGGGAAGCGGATCAACAGCGGCAGGCGCAGGCCCTGCGCGCGGGCGGCATCCACGATGGCCGGCAGGTTCAGTTTCGCGCCGCCAGGCCCGTGCGGTTGCATCACCAGCTGCCCGGCCTGGTCGATGTCGACATAACCATCGCTCCAATGCGGCACGGCGTAGGTCTGCCGCGCGCGGTCGATGTCCCAGGAAGTACCCATCGGCCCTCTCTCCTCGTCGTTATCGGATTCCCGGCGTGCCTTGGGCCGGGAATTTATAGCGTCGCAGCGGCGAGCCTAGACGAAACATGCCTGGCGACCGGGAGCCTCGCACGCCGCGGGGCCGTCCAGGATGTACCCGGGTTCCAGGCCCGGGCCGCTTATTGTAACGGTGCAGGATGACAACGGAATGGGATCGAAGGCCAGGTTGCGACGATTTCGACGGACAGCCTGGAGGGCATAAGCCGCTACAATGGCCGTTTTCACCCTCCTGCCCCGGGATCGCGTCATGTCGCAGCTCAGCTGGTTCACCGAAGCCCACCAGGCCTCCGGTTCCTCCATCGGTTTTCGTGTCGAGCGTCTGCTTCATGCAGAGAAAACGCCTTTCCAGACGATCGAGATCTACCAGACCACCGACTGGGGCAACCTGATGGTGATCGATGGCTGCGTGATGCTCACCAGCCGCGACAACTTCCTGTACCACGAAATGATGACCCACCCGGCGCTGTTCACCCACGCCCGTGCCAAGCGCGTGGTGATCATCGGTGGCGGCGATTGCGGCACCCTGCGCGAAGTGCTCAAGCATGAGGAAGTGGAATCGGCGGTGCAGGTAGAGATCGACGAGCGCGTCACCCGTCTGGCCGAGGAATATTTCCCGGAGCTGTGCGAAAGCAACAACGACCCGCGCGCGCAGCTGTTGTTTATCGATGGCATCAAGTACATGGCCGAGGCCGAGCCTGAATCGCTCGACCTGATCATCGTCGACTCCACCGATCCTGTCGGCCCCGCCGAGGGCCTGTTCAACTCAGCCTTCTATACCACCTGCTACAAGGCGCTCCGCCACGGTGGCATCCTGGTGCAGCAGTCCGAATCGCCGCTGGCCCATATCGAGCTGATCAAGGCGATGCGCTCGGCCATGCGTACCTCCGGCTTCGGCGCCGTGCGCACCCTGCCCTTCCCGCAGCCGTGCTACCCCACCGGCTGGTGGAGCTGCACCATGGCCCGCAAGGGCGCGGACCTGGGCGGTTTCCGCGAGCGTGGCGCGATCTCGAAGAACTTCGCCACGAAGTACTACAACGCCGAAACCCACAAGGGTGCACTGGCCCAGCCGGAATTCATGCGCGAGGCGTTGGGGGACTGACCCTCAGCTTTTCGGGCGCGCCGGCACGTAACCTGCCGGCGCCTCGGCCGGAATACCGTAGGCATTGAGCGCGGCCAGTATCACGCTCATCTCGGTACCGCCATTGCGCGCCAGCATCAGCAGCCTTTGTGCCACCGGCTTCTCGCCCTGCGCCCGCACGTTCAGCTGGGCGAAGTTCTGCATCTGCCACACCAGGTTCACCCTGGCACGGCGCGCATCGGCCTGCTGGGCGTCATCGGGCGAGAGCACCTCGCGAAGATGCAAACCCAACGACCGCCCCAACGGGCTGGAACCCCACTCAAGTACCTTGCCCAGGCGCAGGCAATCGTTTCGGATGCCTTCGTCGTCCTTGTGCGCTTCGCAATACCGCGCCGTGGCAGGGAAGGCGGGCAGCGGCTGGGTGGCGCCCAGGCCATAGACGATGGTCAGCTGCACCCCGGCACTGCCGGCGCCGGACAGCGGATCGTAGGTTTCAGGCGGCGGAGGTAGCTGGCTTACCGTGCGGGCCAGCGCCTGCAGGCTGCTGCCGAGGTAATCGTCGTAGCTTTTTGCCTGCGCCGCCCGGGTGAGGTCGGCGCGAACGTCGTCATCCCTGGCGGCAGAAAGATCACGGCCGAGCGCCAGCATCCACACCGCGGCATTGTCCGGCACCTGTTGCTTCAGGCTGGCCATGGCGTCGGCATTCGGGCAGGTGCCCGCCTTGCCATCGCAATCGGCCAGCTGGGCCCAGCTCACCGACGGCCCCGCGCCATCACCCCGGGCGGCCCGCTCCAGCAGGGTGTGATAGCTCAGGGTTTCAGGGGGCCGGGCCAGCGGCCGGGCCAACAGGGCAGCGCCCAGCAGCGGCTGGGCATCGGTGCGCAGGGCCAGCACGCTGGCCAGATCCTGCTGGAATTTAAGCAGTGCAGCCTGGCGATCCCGCGGTGCGGGCGTTTTCGCCGCGAGGGCGGCCAGGGGCAGCGCCGCAGTGGCTAAGGCAAGGGCCAGGGCAAGGGGGCGCAATCCGCGCATGGCTCTACTCCAGGGGGCAAAACCGCAAGGATACGGGTCGTTTCTGAACGGTGGGACCAGGGGGGTATCGCATATGTGAAGAAAACCCTTGCTACTATCGGGTTTCGCTCCAGGCGATGTGGGCCGCCTCCGACAATCTGAGCCCACCGTCTGCCCCACGAATCCTGCTTCAGAACAGGAGCGTTCCATGGAATCCTTTACCGCCCTCACTTCGGCATCCGCACCCTGGTTTGTCGGCTGGGGCACGCTCGCCCTCATCAATGCGGGCCTGGCCCAGGGCAAGAACCGCAGCGGCGTGCTCTGGTTCGTGCTCTCGCTGATCCTTGGCCCGGTGGCCACCCTGATCCTGGTAGTGATGCCCCGCGCGAGGGGGAAATTCTTCTAGCGCCGCGTCGAACCCGGTAGGCTTGGAGGTACCTCCTTTCCAGGCAAGGTCTATCCGATGCTGACGATGCTCGTAGCAAGCAGTAAGGGCGGTTGCGGCAAGACCACGGTAGTCACCCAGGCGGCGTCCCATTACGCCCAGGCCAACAAGCGCGTAGCCATCGTCGACGCAGACCGGCAACAGTCCAGTTACCGGTGGGCAGCCCGAAGGCCGGAGAACGTTCCCGGCGTGCTGGCAGTGGACGGCGGCCGCAAGGCACTGGAGAAACTTCCCGAAGATACCGACGTTGCCATCGTCGATACCCCTGCCGGCGTCACCGAGAAAGAACTCGAGCCCTACCTTGAACAGGCCAGCGTGCTGGTGGTGCCGGTGCTGCCATCGAGCTTCGACCTGGACGCCACCACCGATTTCCTCAAACTGCTGCACGGTATCCCGCGCGTGCGCCGTGGCAAGCTGCCGGTGGCCCTGGTGGGCAACCGCCTGAAGCCATGGACCAACGCCAGCCAGGATGCCATGGTGCAGCTGGCCGAGGCATCACCGTTCCCGGTGGTGGCACAGCTTCGCGACAGCCAGGCCTATGTGTTGCTTACCGCACTGGGTAAAGGCATCTTCGATTACCACTCCGAGAATGTCCGTGGCCACCAGGACGACTGGAGCAAGTTGTTGCGATGGATCAAGCGCAGCAGCTAAGGCACCACGCTCCCACGCAAGACGAACCAGAAGGAAAACACCATGCGTGAACTGATCCTCCTTCGCCACGCGGAAACCGAAGAGCTCTGCTCCGGTGAAAGCGACCGCGACCGACAACTCACCGAACACGGCCGTGCCGAGGCCATCGAAGCCGGCAAATGGCTGGCCGACCACAAACTCAGCATCGACCGCGTGCTGTGTTCGCCGGCCAAACGTACCCGGCAGACGGCGGAACTTGCGCTGCCGAACCTCCCCATCACCGAAGCCCTTGAGATCTACGACGCCACTCCCGGCACCCTGTTCACCCTGATCGACCAGCACCAGGACGCCATCACCCTGGTACTGGTGGGCCACAACCCGGGCATCGAGCAACTCGTCGCCCTGCTGGTGGAAGGCCGATCGGAAGACTATCGCGGCATGCCGCCCGGGGCCCTGGCCCGCCTGCGCGTGGCGGCCGGCCCGCTGGAACCGGGGTCGGCCACCCTGGAGGCGTTCTGGTCGCCATGAAGTACCTGGCGGGGCCGTTCGCGGCCCTGCTGCTCTCCGGCGTCGCGTCCGCGGCTGCCATCCACGGCCCGCTGCACATCGACGAAGCGCACTCGCGCGCGGAGTTCGGTGTGCGGCTGCTGTGGGTAACGAAAGTGACCGGCGTGTTCGAACGCATCCGCGGCACCATCGACATCGACCCCGACGACAACCGTGCCGTGGTGCAGGCGTCCATCGACGTGGAAAGCCTGCAGATGGATTCCAGCCGTTTCCGCAAATGGGTGCTGGCGCCTGAGTTCTTCGACTACACGCGCTACCCCTCGATCGGTTTCGTCTCCACCCGCATCCCCCTTGACGCCCTGGGCAACGGCGACCGCCTCGATGGCCAGCTGACCATGCGCGGGGTGACCCAGCCGGTGCACTTCACCATCCTTCGATCGGATTGCACCGCCACCCACCTGAGCGGCTGCACCCTGCAGGCCCTGGGCGCGATCGACCGCACCGATTTCGACATGCGCGGACGCCGCGGCGCCCTGGCCGACAGGGTCGAACTGGGCCTGTCGATCACCATCGGTCCGTAGACACAGCCATTGCGTCGCGCCCGGCTATGATGGCGCCCATGCGCCGCATCGCTCTCGTCCTCCTGCTGGCCACCGCTGCGTTCGCGCAGGGTTGCACGCTGTCGCACGCCAATATCCGCAAGGCCGACGCGATCGTGATGCAGGCGCAGGATGCCGTGCCCACCTGCCACCAGCCGGATAACTGCGCGGCGCCTTCCGCCCTGCTGGACCAGGCCAACGCCGAGCTTGCGTCTTCCACCGCCGATGCCCCCCACCACGCCATCGGCCTGCTCGAGGACGGCGAATCGGCCATGGTGGCCCGGCTGAACCTGATCCGCGGCGCCCGCCACAGTATCGACGTGCAGACCTACATCTGGCAGCAGGACGATGCCGGCAAGCTGATCCTGGACCAGCTGGTGGAAGCGGCCCGGCGCGGGGTGAAAGTACGCATCCTGGCCGACCAGCTGTTCGCCTTCGGCGACGCGAAACTGCTGGCCACCCTGGCGCGCACCCGTGCCAATTTCGAGGTACGCCTGTACAACCCCACCTTCCGCAAGGCCCATACACCGCCGCTGGAATTCGCCGCCGGTGTCGTGTGCTGTTTCCTGCGCTTCAACCAGCGCATGCACAACAAGTTGCTGCTGGTGGACGATGCCATCGGCATCACCGGCGGCCGCAACTACGAAGACCGCTACTTCGACTGGAACGACGAGTTCGATTACCGCGACCGCGATGTGGTCGTGGGCGGCCCGGTAGCGCGGACCATGGCGACGAGCTTCGACACCTTCTGGAACCACAAGCGCAGCGTGCCGCTGACCCACCTGCGCGACGTGAACCGGCAGATCCGCAGCGACGGGCCCGACGCGCCGCGCTGGGTGGAACCGGCTTACTCCCGGCCCGACCGGGTGAGCGACGCACTGGCCGAGGCCGCCGATCCGCAGTGGGTGCAGGAGCACCTGGTAGCCAATTCCATTCCCGTGGGCCGTGTGGATTACCTCTCGGATCTTCCCGGCAAAACGGAGAAGCCGGCCGATCGCGAGGACCGCGAGCTCACCGGCCGCATCATGGGAATGCTCAGCGCCGCACGCCGCGAAGTGGTGCTGCAGACGCCCTACCTGGTATTGAGTGACCGCGCCAAGAAGCTCTTCCGCGCACTGCACAAACGCCCCGATGCGCCGCGGGTGGTGGTATCCACCAATTCACTGGCCTCCACCGATGCCTTCGCCGTGTATGCCATTTCCTATAAGCACCGGAAGGCGTATTTCACCAAGTACGGCTTCGAGATCTACGAGATGAAGCCGCAGGTTGAAGATAGGCCCGACACCGACGAAGGCGTGAGCTACGACGTTTTCCACGCCCCGTCCGGTGGTCGGCGGAATGCTTCACCCAGCGAGGAACCGGGCCTCTTCGGCAGCCGTAACGGCCGCGGCCGTCGCAACCGTCCCGCCCCGCTACGCACCGCCGGCATGCGCATCGGCCTGCACGCCAAATCCATCGTGGTGGATGACAGCTTCGCCATGGTCGGCACGCACAATTTCGATCCCCGCTCGGACCACTACAACACCGAATCGGGCGTGGTGGTATACGACCGTCCGTTTGCCGATGCGCTGCGCGCCTCGATCATGAGCGACACCCGGCCTGAGAACGCCTGGGTGGTGGCGCCGCGCAAACCCACCATTCCGGTGCTGGGGCAGATCAGCGAAGCGCTGGGGGATGTATCGGAGAAACTGCCCCTGTTCGACCTCTGGCCCTTCCGCTACACGACCAACTACGACCTCAACCCGGGCTGCATGCCCAAGCGGCCGAACGACGCGCAGTTCTTCCAGTGCTATCACGCCGTGGGCGATTTCCCTGAAGTGAACCTGTCGCTGAAGATGATCTACACGCGGTTGCTCACCGCGTTCGGCTCGGCCTCGTCGGGCATCCTTTAGCGATCGATGGTGCGCTGTACGGGATAGGTGCGCTTGGGCATCACCGCCGGTAGTGGCGGCACGGCGGCGCGGGACATGGGCGAACGCAACGACACCCGACGGCGCTCCACCTGGGGCGGCCCGTAGGTGAGCTCGGTGAGCCATGCGGTGGCGGTGACCCCCAGCATCAGCACCAGCAGGCTGAAGCCGAAGGTAAAACGCAATGGCGGCATCACCGAAGCCACGATCTCAAGGACGTTCGAGGATGGCGGTGACGCCCATGCCGCCGGCGGTGCAGATCGAGATCAGGCCACGGCCCGAGCCCTTCTGTTCCAGCAGCTTCGCCAGGCTCGCCACGATACGCGCGCCAGTGGCGGCGAACGGATGCCCCGCGGCAAGGCTCGAGCCATGCACGTTCAACTTCGCCGGATCGATCGAACCCAGGGCCGGCCGGCCCAGTCGACGCTGGCAGTAGTCTTCCGATTCCCACGCGCGCAATGTGCACAGCACCTGGGCGGCGAAGGCTTCGTGGATCTCGTAGAAGTCGAAATCCTGCAGGGTGAGCCCCGCGCGATCGAGCATGCGCGGCACGGCCACGGTGGGCGCCATCAGCAGGCCCTCGCCATGGACGAAATCCACCGCCGCCACTTCACTGTGGGTCATGTAGGCCTGGATGGTCAGGCCGCGTTCGGCGGCCCACGCATCGCTTGCCAGCAGCACCGCCGCCGCGCCGTCGGAAAGACCGGTGGAGTTACCCGCGGTGAGCGTGCCGTGGCCGGTGGTCTTGTCGAAGGCGGGCTTCAACGTGGCGAGCTTCTCCATCGAGGTATCCGGCCGCAGGAAGCCATCACGCTTCAGGCCGCGGAAGGGCACCAGCAGGTCGTTGAAGAAGCCGGCATCGTAGGCCGCGGCGAGCTTGTGGTGGCTTTCCATGGCCAGGCGATCCTGCGCCTGGCGCTCGATATGCCACTCGCGGGCCATCAGTTCGCAATGGTCGCCCATGGATTTACCCGTGCGCGGCTCGGCCACGCCGGGAAACGAGGGCTTCAGTTCCCGGAAGGAGAAGCCGCGCGTGGCCGCACGGAATTTTTCCTTGAGGGTTTTGGCGCGATTGACCGACAGCAGGCGCTTGCGCAACCGCGTGCCAAACACGATGGGCACGTCGCTGGTGGTGTCCGAGCCGCCGGCGATACCCGCCTGGATCTGCCCGGTGGCAATCTTGTTGGCGATGATGATGGCGTTGTCGAGCGACGTACCGCACGCGCGGGCGGTGGTGATGCCCGGTGTGGTGGGGGCCAGGCCCGACGACAGCAGTGCTTCCCGGGCGAGATTCCAGTCCGACGGATGGCGGATCACCGCGCCCATCGCCACTTCGCCCAGCTCCACCCCGTGCAGGCCGAAGCGTTCGACCAGTGCACCCAACACCTTGACGGACATACCGAAATTGCCGACGTCGGCGTAGGCGGTGTTGTTGCGGCAGAAGGGAATGCGGACGCCACCGACGACACCCACGCGCGTTTGCGGTTTTTCCATGCTCAAGACGATCAGCCACCTGGGGGTCGAACATGTGTTCGACGGGGATTCCAAGGCTAACGCGGGCAAGCCCGGTGGGAAAGCCTTAAAACACTCAATGTTAGAATCGCGGTTTATTCCCGTTGGGATTGACGCTGGTGAATGACGTAGTTGCCTGCCCGGCCGTGCTGGCCCTGGAGCTGGCTCCGGGCGAGATGCCCTCGCGCCTGATGCTCACCCGTGAAGAAGCCCAGGAACTGGCCGGCCTCGTCGCCGAAGACCTGCGAAACCTGCTGCCGGGTGTGGAGACATCGCGCCTGGCCGTGGCCGGCGCGTTATTCGATGCCGTGGAATTGCTGCGCCCGGGTTTCCCGGTGCACGCCACGCTCGACGAGCTTGCCCGGCGCATCCCGCGCGTGACCGGCGAGGCCGCCGTGGTGGCCTTTGGCAGTAACCAGGGGCAGATGCCAGCGCAGCCGCTGGTGCCCGACCCCACCTACGCCGGCGGCCCGATGCGCCTGTTGCCCTGGACACTATTGGCCGAGGAAGCCCAGGCCGAAGACCTCGCCGCACGGATCGAAACCGAACTTGTCGGTCGCGGCGAAGCCGGCTCGCGCACGTCTGATTTCCTCATGCGCACCCTGGGCGTGCGCTTCGAGCACGCCCGGTACCTGAGCCGCAACGACGTAATGGCCATGACCTGCGTGCAGTACGAGCACGTGAACCTGGCCCCGCTGTGGACCCTGCTCGAGGCGGCGCTGCTTACACCCTATAAAGAAGAATCCACGCTCACCCTGCGTGGCCTGCCCCTCCGTTACGGAGCCGGCCGGGTGTCGGCGCCGCCGCTGGCCGCCTGGTTTGCCGAACAGCCCGACAACGGCACCGACGACTCCGCGCATCAACTGGCGGGCATCCTCTTCGAACTTCGCCAATACGCGGCGGTGCTCAATGCCCACGGCATCGCCTTCGGATTCGAAGGCACGGCTCCCACCGTCGGCTACGCCATGGAAGCGGTGAACGATCCCAATCCCACCTTCGGCAAACCCAGGCTGTTCGCCCACCCGGCCCGGGGACTGGGGGTGGTAGCGGTGACGGTGGCGCAAACACACGGCTCGGCCGAGCCCCGGATCCTTGCCCACGGTTTTCCGCTGGCGGCCGACGCCATGGAAACCATGCTGCACGCGCTGCATGAGCGCTACCAGCCGGAGGACACCATCACCGACCTGGGCAAGCTGTTCCTTGCACCGGGCCGGCGTTTGGCCATTCCCGCCGCATCGGTCCATTAGCCGGGCCCGCCCAAAGCAGATACGCTGCAAATATCTCAAGGGCGAGTGAAAAGCAGATCATGGGCCGGCTTCCACCCCGGGACGGGAACGATGACCTCGCGTGGACCGCCAACGACCTGACGGCCCAGGTGCTGTCAGTGCTGCCCGGCCTGGTGGCCTACCTGGATTCCGAACGACGCTACCTGTACGCCAATCCCTCGTACCGGCGCTGGATGGTGGCCGAGCCTGAGGCCATGATCGGCCGCACGGTGGCCGAGGTGATCGGCGCGGAACGCTACGCCATGGTCGAAAAGGAACTGGACCTCGCCTACGCCGGCAGGGTCGGCCGGTTCGAGCGTTACATTCCCTATGGCGATAACGAGCGCTACATCAGCGGCAGTTACACACCCGACCTTGCACCCGACGGCAGCGTGCGCGGGGTGATCGTGCTGGTGGTGGACATCACCGAGCGCCACGAACTCGAATTGCAGTTGAAGGAAAGCCAGTCGCGTTTCCAGGGCGCCTTCGAACACGCCTCCATCGGCATGGCGCTGGTGCGCCCGGACGGCGGCTTCATGCAGGTGAACGGCGTGCTGGGACGCATGTTCGGCTACACCTCCGCCGTCCTGGTGACCAAGACCTTTCAGGAAATCACCCACCCGGACGACCTGGCCACCGACTTGCAGCTGTTGGGTGAGCTCGTTGCGGGCGAGCGCGAAACCTATCAGATGGAAAAGCGTTTTTTCCATCGCGATGGGCACACGGTGCACACGATGCTCAGCGTATCGCTGGTACGTGATATCGAAGGCGATCCGCTGTATTTCGTGTCGCAGATCCAGGACATCAGCGAACGCAAGGCGGCGGAAGCGGCGTTGTTCCACGAGCGCGAGCTGGCCCAGGTGACGCTGAAATCCATCGGCGACGCGGTGATCACCACCGACCTTGACCTGCGCATCACCTCGCTCAACCCCATCGCCGAAGCCATGACCGGATGGACCCACGCCGATGCATTGGGTCTGCCGATGGACGATGTGTTCCGCATCCGCGACGTCAATACCGGCCAGCCCGCCGACAATCCGCTGCGGGCGGCGATCAAGGGCAATGTCATCGTGGGGCTGGCCAGCGACACCTCGCTGATCCATCTGAACGGCTTCGACAGCCCGATCGAAGATTCCGCCGCGCCCATCCATGACAACAGCGGACGCGTGATCGGCGGCGTGCTGGTGTTCCACGACGTGAGCGAAACACGTGCACTGGCCATGAAGATGGCGCACCTGGCCAGCCACGACACGCTCACGGGCCTGCCCAACCGCAACGTGCTGCAGTCGCGCATGGAGCAGGCCATCGCCGACGCCCTGCCGCGGCACAAGCACGTGGCGGCGCTATTCATCGACATCGACCATTTCAAGCAAGTGAACGACGTGCTGGGCCACAAGGCCGGCGATCGTTTGCTCAAAGCCGTGGCGCAGCTGATCCGCAGCGAGATCGGCGAGGACGACATCGTCTCCCGGCTGGGCGGCGACGAGTTCGTGGTGATGCTGCCGCACGTGGACAATGCAGCCCAGGCGGTGGGCCTGGCCGAGCGATTGCTTGAGCGCGTGAACGAGGCGGTGTCCACGGAAGTGGCGGATCTGTCGGTGAATTTCTCCATCGGCATCAGCCTGTGTCCGGACGATGCCACCGATGCTGAAAACCTGATCCACAACGCCGACACGGCGATGTACGAAGCCAAGCAGCAGGGCCGCAACGGCTACCGCATGTTCAGCACCAACATGCGCCATCGCGGCGCGGCGCACGCGGCCATCGAAATGGCGCTGCGCAAGGCGTTGGTGCGCAATGAGCTATCCGTGCAGTACCAGCCCAAGGTAGACGTGCGCACCGGCTGGATCGTGGGCGCCGAGGCTTTGCTCCGCTGGATCGTGGACGGCGAGGAGGTGTATTCGCCGGAGGAATTCATCCCCATCGCCGAGGAAGCCGGGCTGATCGTGATGATTGGCGAATGGGTGCTTCGCCGCGCCTGCGAGCAGGCAGAGAAATGGCGTGCGGTGTACAAGCGCGTGCCGGTGTCGGTGAACGTCTCTGCCGTGCAGTTCCAGCACACGCGCTTCTTCGAAACATTGCAATCCGTGCTGGACGACACCGGCCTGCCCCCCGTGCTTCTGGAGCTGGAACTGACCGAGCGCATGGTGATGTCCGGCCACGGCCACGTGCCCGACCTGCTGCAGCGGATCAAGCAACTGGGCGTGAAGCTGTCACTGGACGACTTCGGCACCGGCTATTGCAGCTTGTCGTACCTCAAGCACTTCCCCATCGACACCCTGAAGATCGACCGCGCCTTCATCCGCGACATCGGCGCCGACCACCAGAGCACCACCATCACCGGCGCCATCGTCGCCCTGGCCCACAGCCTGGACAAGAACGTGGTCGCCGAAGGCGTGGAAACCACCGACCAGGCCGAATACCTGCTGGCCGCCGGCTGCCCGGTGATGCAGGGCTTCCTCTACGGCATGCCCATGCCTCCCGCCGACTTCGCCCACCTGCTGGCCGCCGCCGACGACCGCAACGACGAGTACTTTTAGAAGATCTGCTCGAGCATCGCGTAATCGCAGCGTTCCATGCCGAGGCTTGCGTAGGTTGACTGGGCGCGGGTGTTCTCGGTTTCGACGTAAAGGCGTGTGCCTACTGCGCCCGCTTCCATCGCACGCTCCTTCACTGCCTCATAGAGAGCGCGGAAAACACCCCTGCGCCGAGCTTGTTCCGCCACATAAACACTCTGCACCCACCAGAAGTCCCCGTTGCGCCAGTCGCTCCACTCGTAGGTGATCAACAGGCTGCCCGCCGGGATGCCGTCGAGTTCAGCCACCAGGTAAGTGCCGCGACGCGGGTCGGCGAATATGGCTTCGGTGCCCGGGCGAAGCACGGCTTCGTCCAGGTGCTTGTGCTCGGTTTCCAAGGCCATCGCGGCGTTCCACGCCACCAGATGGTCGATGTCCGCCGGGGTAGCGGTGCGGATGGTGATGCTCATGATGCGTCCTTCGGGCGGCGCGCACGGGACGCACCGAGTTTGCGGGTGAGGGTATTGCGGCCCACACCAAGCGAGGCCGCGGCCTGCTGGCGATGACCGCCGTTGCTAACCAACGCGGCCTGCAACAGCGTCTTGTCCAACGCCGCGCGGGCGCGGGCATGGATCTCCGGCTCATTATGCAACAGCGCCGCTTCCGCCCAGCGGCGCAGGGCGTCGGTCCAGTCGCTGGGCGAGGCATCGCGATCGCCGGCGGCGCCGAGGTCCGCCGGAAGAATCTCGCTGCCTGGTGCCACCACGGCCAGTCGCCGGCAGAGGTTTTCAAGCTCGCGTACGTTACCTGGGAAGTCGCGTTGCTCCATGATTTTTTGCGCCGCACGCGACAGTCGCTTGGGCGGCAGCTTGAATTCGTTGGCCGCTGTGCCGAGGAAATGCTTCGCCAGCAGCGGAATATCCGCGCGACGCTGGCGCAGCGCGGGAAGTTCGATGCGCACCACATCCACGCGGTGCTTGAGGTCGGCACGGAAATGCCCGGAGGCCACTCGCGCATCCAGATCCTGATGCGTGGCCGCCACGATGCGTACATTGCCGCGGATCAGCTCACGGCCGCCTACGCGATAGAACTCACCCCCTGCCAGCACGCGCAGCAGGCGAGTTTGCAGGGCCAGCGGCATGTCGCCGATTTCGTCGAGGAAAAGCGTACCGCCTTCGGCTTGTTCGAAGCGGCCGGCATGCCGGCGTGCCGCGCCGGTAAAGGCGCCCGCTTCATGGCCGAAGAGTTCGCTTTCAAGCAACTCCGAAGGAATGGCTGCGGTATTCAGGGCCACGAACGGCTTGTTGCGGCGCGCGCTTTCATCGTGCAACGCACGGGCTACCAACTCCTTACCGGTGCCGGTTTCACCGGTGATCAACACGTTGAGATCGCTGGCGGCGATACGGCCGATCAGGCGGAACACCTCACGCATGGCCACGCTCTCACCCAGCAGCGCATGCGCCGCCACGGTGGTCGGTGCCACCGCTTCACTGGGGGTGGCCGCAGCCAGGGCGCGCTCCACCGCCTCCACCGCCTGGTCCAGGTCGAACGGCTTGGCGACGTAATCGGCGGCGCCCGCGCGGTACGCCGCGGCGGTGGTGGCGACATCGGTAAAGGCGCTCATCACGATCACCGGTGCCACGGCGCGGGTGTGGAGATCCGCCAGCAAGCTAAGGCCGTCTTCGCCCGGCATGCGTACGTCGGTAAGAATGAGCGCGGGCTTGCCGTCGGCAAGGGCGTCGCGCAGTGCGCTCGCGTCACCAAACTCGCGCACCGTATGGCCGGCATCGCGCAGGGCCTCGGCCAGCACGAAACGGACGCCGCGGTCGTCATCGGCGATCCATACATCAGCCATGCGGCTTCTCCATCGGAAGAAAAAGGGAAAACACGGTATCGCCAGGTTCGCTGGCGAAGCGCAATTCGCCGCCATGCTCGCGAGCGATCTCGCGCGATAGCGCAAGCCCCAGGCCCGTGCCCTCGGGGCGACCGGATACCAGCGGCTGAAACAGGTTGTCGCGTAGTGCGTCGGGTACGCCGCGGCCGTCGTCGATCACGTCGATGCGCAAGGCGCTGCGTGCGTGCGGTTCGCCCAGGCGTACGCCATGTTCGACGCGTGTGCGGAAGATGAGCGTGGTGGCACCTGCTTCCACTGCGTTGCGCGCCAGGTTCAGCAACACCTGGAGCAGGCGATCGGAGTCGCCGGAGGAATCGGGAAGGCTGGGGTCGTAGTCGTGGCGGATGCGCGGCGAGGACGGTTCGGAGGTGACCAGCACTTCGAGCCGCTCGAGCAGTTCGTGGATGTTTACCGGTGCGACGCGGGCTACGCCGCCGTGGCGTAGAAGGCGGTCGGCCAGGGCGGATAGGCGGTCCGCTTCAGCTATCACCAGCGAAGCGAGGTTCTTCAAGTCTGCTTCGGCCACGCGGCGTTGCAAAAGCTGTGCGGCTCCCCGTAGACCAGCCAGAGGGTTCTTCACCTCGTGGGCGAAGCCCCGCAAGGTGGCTGACAGCGGCGTCGGCTCGGCGATGTCGCCGATCAGGGGGTGCACCTCTATAAGGACGGTGCCCTCTGCCAGCGGCTGAAGGGCGATGTCGGCGGTGACCGGGCGGCCGCGGGCCAACACGACATGGGCGCCGCGAAGCTGGAGCACCTGTCGCTCGGCCATGGCTCGCTCGGCCAGTTGGGCCAGGGCGGGTTCGCGGACGAAGGCGTCGAGCCTCTGGCCAAGGGCACTACGGGTACCTACACCGAGCCATTCGCCCATGGCGGGATTGAGCCAGCGGACGGCGAGGCTGGGGTCCACGACCGCCAGGCCGGTGCTGATGAGGGTGGCGATTTCGGTCGCTGGTGGTGCGTGCATTGCACCAATGTAGGGATTTTGGAGAGGGTTGGGAAGTTATTTCGTGGCCGCTGCTGGTAGCCAAAACAGCACGGTCGGAGTGCTATAGCCCAACTATGGCGACCGCGGAAGCGTTACTGATGCTAAATCGGGGGGTTAAGTTATCAGAGGTCTGCACGATCGCCTGCAAAGGAGGCTTCGCACACCATAGTCGTGCCCGGAGGCCCATAGTTTCAGCACTCGCTGAAACTATGGGGATTCTAGATTTGGCATGTCCAGAAGCCCGCGAATTTGCCGGATCCGGGCCAAGAGAAGCACACTCGACGACTACTTTGGGCCGACACCGGCGAAATCCGTTCGATTCGACCCCTTGGGTTCACCCTGGCCGGTCGTCTGACCGAATGTGGTGCGCCATCCACAATAGTTTGGCCGGCTTCGCCAAACCTTGACCGACGCCCATCATGACTGTCCACCGCTGGCAGGACTGAAGTCAGGCGTACGTGTAGCCACAGCGCGTTCGAATCCCACCTCTCCGTCAGAAGTCCTCCGAAAATCCCTTGTCTATCAAGGTGTTTTCTGTTTACTGCGTCCCTAGTATGTCATCGGGCGTGCCAGGCGGTGACATGGGCGCCTCGAGTCGCTCAAGTTGACATCGAGTTCGTCAGAGTGCGCGCGCTGTGTCGGCTGCTTTTCGTGCTCCGCGCCTCGACGCTACCTCATAGAAATGGATGGACAGGGCTCACTCCTTTTCCATGATCTGTGTTTCGTCTCGGGAAGCTCGTCGTCGGCAAGCTGTAGTACAAGGCAGCAGTGGCGGAGTCCGGTAAAACTTGCTAGGCCATTTGCCGAACACCAATCCATGGCGCGTTTCGCTGCCGTAGTGCGGGCCTAACAATGAATCGTTGGCGCAATGGCCGTCCCCCGGGCGACGTCGGTTTCCGCTACGTACTGGAGGCGCCATTGACTAGACGGCTCCATTTGCGTACTGCGTCACAGCACCGAATGCGACTAAGAGTACGGTCCTCATTCTGGGGGATTACTTTGTAGTCGAGGTGCCTATAGCACCGCATCTTAATTCAAACCTCTGCGCCAGCTGGCCCTATTAAAGTGGCCGAATATGTGCGTATGTCCACGGACCACCAAAAATACTCTACGGCGAACCAGGCCGCAGCCATTCGTCTGTACGCAGCCGAGCACGGTATGGACGTGGTCCGTACATACGAGGACGACGGAAAAAGCGGGCTTGAAATTGGCCGCCGGTATGGATTGCAGGAACTTTTGCGAGACGTCCAGGGCGGTGGCGTCAACCTCGTCCGTTCAGTGACGGAGGGCGACTTCACGGAGGCGCAGTTCCGCGCCCACCAGGTGGGGACCATCGCTTGGGCTGAGAACAACGCAGCTTTGGGCAAGGCGGCCATGAATTTGGAAGTGGCTTTGCGGGACGCGGACGCACAGCTAGCCGGGGTCACGAAGATCTTCTGACGTATCTTCTGGCTGAATTGGATGCGGTGCTGAAGCCGTTGCGCGAAGAATAAGCGGCGAGTTCGCCGCGTTGCTCTGGACAGATTCCCCGGTAGTGGGTCCGAGCCTCCCCGTCGTGCACCCGCCATGGCGAATTCTGCGCTTTTCGCTCCCTCGTTTTATCTGCCTAAAGCTGTAGGTGCTTTCCTACACAATGAGTGATTATGAGCAGCTTGGTGCTGCTGACCACCTCGTGATCGCTGCACGTGCTTAGGGGCACTACCGTGCGGCCGGGGCATCTAAGAATCATCACCTCTTTAAAAGTAAGTAAGCAGCGCCCGATACGAGAAAGACGGCATACGCTACCATTGTGAGAATTACACTCGCCCGTAGCGAATCTATTCGCCTCAGTCTCCGATCGGTAGCTTCTTTGCAGAGCGATATTAACGGGGCGATCTGCCATTCGACGGCCTGCTTGCTGGAGCTGCGCAAAGCACCGTAGAGATCAAGCGCAACTAGGTCGAGAGCTCGCTGCACGTCATACATATCTGAAGGGGACGAAAGTCCGCGCCAAACCAAACTGACATAGGATGCACGAGGGTCGATAGTCGATTCAGAAGCTATATGAATTATTGGCGTTGAGCGCACAATGTACGCCTTCATTGCTCGTGTCTCCTTTCTGACGCTTCGGAGTATCTGAAGATATGAAACATTCCGCCGATGCTCAGCGATATGACTGGCTTCATATATACCGTGGTCGAGTCCAATGAGATCTAAATTTAAGTCATTAGATCTCACAAGGACCCCTCGATGAGGCCCGATCGGGCCCATTAAGGCAAAAGATACCGGCGAGTTCAGCACAGTAACCTCCTCTGTTTGCTCCGGCCTCATCTCAGGGTGATAGGGACTGGGCGGATTGTGAGAGTCGAATTTGCTCATGACATTTACCAGCCGGAGATTGTATTTGTGAGCAGGGTTTGATCGAGCGTATTCCAGTTACTGAAAATACTAGCTGTGACAGGCTTGTTAGTTAGGTTGTCCCAGAGCTTAATCTGCTCGCTAAACCAGGATTGAAGATCGACTGCATCAGGGCCGCTATTCCAAAGGTCTTTCTTGTTAAAGAGAATATGTACACGCAGAGATCTCAGGCCTTTGTTTACTATATGCCGCCGCAGTTGCTCAAGAAATTGAGAATGTTCAATTAGCCTTTCGGGCTTCATCGATTCGGTGTTGCTGTCGGCATGATCAACAAATATAAGAAGGGCGTTTGCACTATCGGTGATCTGAAACTGCTGAGAAAACTGTTGTCCGGCGGCATCAAGGATTGCAATGTATTTCTTTGACGCGCCTGGGAGCTGAACGATCATCGCATAGGGACTATCCGTTCTCGAGCCATCCGGAACTTTTGCGTTCAAGTTGTCCATGAGCGTGGTTTTCCCGACCCGGGACGCGCCCATTAATGCCACTCTGGTGACAGGTAGCTTGATTCGATCGAGATCGCTCAATGCCAATTTCTCACCACAGCAATCCGAAGCGTCGCGCTTTTTCTCAGGTAATCCTGTCGATAGCACGTAAACAATCGATGCACATAGAAACACCGTGCCGCCAATAGTTACAATAGGAATTGAAATCACCGCGCTTGCTGCAGTTATACCAAGGCTTACTAGCCCAACAATTCCCCCTGTCGAGTTTGTCGATGCGGTGATTCCCTTTCGGTAGTCCGCCCACCATTGCTTGTCCATGCATCCCCCGTTCTGTGCTTCTATTATGCACATAAGGGACTGCCTGGACGACACCAGGGTGCGCGCCATGATGGCCCCGAGGTCGCCCGCATGGCCATGGAATGAGCGCTACTCGACGGCCGGGCGATATTTCCTGGCTGAAGCTACTTGCCAGCATCGGGTTGGGCAGACGTGGCTCACATAGGTGTAGGTAGCTCGCACCTGGCACTACGATAGAAACCTGGCACAAGTTACCGATTGCTTGCTCGTCGACCCGGCGAACCGTTTCGTCCGTGGGGGCCAAGTCGCGTTGTAAAGAACGAAGAGCTGACGGGCTCCGCGGGTGCCGAAGCTACGTTGACCTCGCTTCGCGAAAAAAAGCTACGGAGCCGTCGACAAGGCTCACTTGTCCTTCCATCGGATCGTTCTTACGCGTGATATCTTTGCTTGGCAGCAGAGCGCCAATGATTAGACGATTGAAAGGACCCGCTAGCAGAGCGTCGTGATAGCGGGTCATAGCGCGGTAACCAGCGATGGCGTTCGTCAGGTCCACAGCCGCGCCGGCAATCAGGTCCGCCAACTGGATTTGCGGAAGCTGCGCAGAGTCGGCGAAGGTCAATTCGGAGATGCGAAGGGGCAGCTCCGTTGTTCGATCCCCGTAGCCGATCCGGCGGCTCGTCAGAGGCGTCATCATCAGACGCAGGAAGGCTTCATTGCGACGGAGCGGCTTCGAAATATCGTGCGTCACCTCGAACATGCCTGCGGAGTCCGCCATCCAGAAGTTGACGAGCATGATGAATAGATCAGGCATCGGATCGAAGACGGACAGATCGTCATAGCCCGTTATGAATTCGCCAAGCCGCCCCCGCGTGGCCCACAAGCCGGCCGCCTCGGAACCAAACTCACCGCCTACTGCCAGGCTTGTAGCTTCGTCAAGCACGTCATTGTAGCGCTGGAATGCGGCTCGAGAAGGATTTCGTAGCGCGGCTAATAACGCCGCCAAAAAAAGAATCCATCGCCCGTTCGGGAAAATATGTGGCCCGGCGTAATAGAACATGTGAGCCATGTTGACGTGCGCGTCGCCGGCATAGAGGTCGATACCGCGCTCATACAGCGTCGGCTCGACTATCTTGTCGACCAGATGCACCACCAAGTAGTAGCGCTTATCAGCGACGACTGCCTTGGTCGTTGCCGGCGCAATGAGATCGGATGAAAAAAGGTCAAGTAAGGCCCGTTGCCCTCGGTCCGTACCTTTTAAACGACTATACTTAGCCTCGCGTTGCCCCGATCGAAGCAACGGTGCCAGCAACGCTTGTGCTTGCTCACCAGTAAGCGACGTAGAGGCCAGCCCAGCGACCGGTTGTTCGCCGTTTAAGAGGTCCAGGCCGGTGTTGCCGGATTCGTCAAAGTAAAGTTTCAGCTTGTGCCCCCCAGCCCTGTCTCGAACGCATCTGAGATCTAACGTTAATTGACGGTCACGGCCTTTAGATCACGGTAAGCGGCGTTAAGAATACGCCCATTGCAGCATGCCAGTTGATACACAGCGTCTGCTACCAACTGCGGAGCCGCGCCCGTCATCAGGTTACAAAAATCTGCTCGGACCGTGTGGCAACCGACACTTGGACCTCCGCGCTAGCGATTCCAACGGTCAATCGCGTCGATATCCAATCGCCATACTCAGTGACCCACCCACGATGAATCCTCACTTGTACCTCGGCATATTCATGAATTTGCTGAAAATTGCGCCGCTCACTAGCTATGGCGTATAGGCATGCCCATCTATGGTGTTTTAGCCACTGGACGGAATGGCATAGGTACAAACGCACAAACTATGGTCAATGGCGTTTATTACCCGGTCAGGAGCTGAACTTAGCTGCGACTGATTGGGTAATTGCGCGGACGAACGCGAGGTTGGCCGACTGGCACTTTGACTGCCCTGCAAACCGGTACGATTGCGGTGCAGACGAGGCCCGGTTTCAACTTGGCGACGGCCGAAGCGAGCGCTGGTTCGAGCACAACTTCGGGTGCCGAAGAGAGATGTAGGGCCTTTACTCTAGGCCACGCATAAAATCGCGCGTGAAAATGATCAGCAATAGGCGTGCACCGAAACAATCTAGCGACAAGGTAGCTGCAATCACTCGTCGTCGAGAACCATGCGCTGGGCTTCAAGCAATCGAATCAATTTGCCCAGCTCCTTGGAGCCAAGCTCCCCTTGAACAAGCAGTCGGTAGCCCGTGTCCTTAGACAAGGGTCCACGAAGGAGTTCGCGCTCCCCAGCGACCACCGGAGGTTCCGCCACCAATGGCATTTCCGGTGCGGCTCCGCTCTTCTTTGCGCGGACTTCCACCAGGGTTTCAGTCATCGGAATTCCCGTAGTACTACCTTCAACGAACACCCATCTTTCTTCGTCTAAGACTTGGACGGCTCGTACTCGCCGCGCGGTGTCGAATTGCAAAACTCCTCCGCTTTCCCACTGAATCAAATCGCCGACTTCAGGGTTTCGTTCGACCAGTTCTTCAGCAGAAGGCGTTTTGACGCCCACTTCCGTCTCAATTTTACCTGAACTTTCAATTCGAGCGAAGGCCAGCGATGCCCGCAGGTTTTTGACAACTGAATCAGCCGCGCCCGACGATAAATCTCTCTGAGATACAAGATAGTGCCTAAGCGTGTGATCAGACGGCAACCCTACAGCGGCATATTTCGTAGCCAGTTCGTCAAACAACTTAGGGGTTAGGGCAGCTTTTCTAAGAGCCGCAATCCAATCTTTCGATTGCTCGTCGTGCAGCAGGATATCCAGCGCAAGCTGGCTCACCGAGACGCGTCGTGACTCCCCAAGACCTTCGTCTTTAAGCAGTCCATAGTGCACCAGGGTGGCTACGGTTTGTCGACCGCCACTGCTCTTTTCCGAATAGCCCCACGTCTTCACCGCCGAACTTACAGGGACCGGTGCCCGGCCCTCGCTTTTAAAAAACTTCCGCACACGTCCTACGGCTTCTTCCAAGTCGATATATGGGAACGACGGGCCTCGACTGGCGCCGGTCGAACCTTTCGATTGATCTTCGCTCTCAGCCATGGCCCATCCCTATTTAGATATACGGATGATATCGTGTTAGTTCAGATTGAGCAAGACTAACCCAGTCTCTTATTAGTCTCGTAGTCCTCAGAAGGATTTGACTTATTATGAGACCGGAGTATTCTGTAGGTGTGAACAGGGGTTCAACCGTCGGTCGCGTATTCCCTTGCGCACAAAAAAAGCCCAAGACCGGGGGGTCGATGGGCTT
This sequence comes from Pinirhizobacter sp., assembly GCF_036499745.1. NCBI lineage: Bacteria > Pseudomonadati > Pseudomonadota > Gammaproteobacteria > Lysobacterales > Rhodanobacteraceae > Pinirhizobacter > Pinirhizobacter sp. Next base: position 16,499 of record NZ_DASYDG010000048.1, on the reverse strand, counting down.
TGGTACAACGGCAAGGAAGTTGAGCGTCCCTCTACCGACTGCACGTCTTTGCGAGACACCTCATTGTACCAACTCTGAGGAGTGCAGGCAACAATCGCTCTTGATTTGCAAGGAGAAATGCGATGATTGCACTGCCGATCAAGCGCAAGAACGTCTTCGTGCGAGCTTACCTCCGCTTCCGCTTCGGCAAGTTGGAATTCGTAACTCAGCACTTCCGTTCTTCGCCGCACCAGTACGTGTTGTTCGCTTAAAAGGAGAGGCGCGCCTTCGAGCGCGCCCTTCCCTACCGTTCTCGGCATCCGTTCTGGGATGACCCGGGCTCTCGCCAGCCCTCCCGTCGGCACATTCCCGTACGAGTGAGAGTCTTTCTGGCGGCGCTTGAAACTGCCTTGTCGGCCGGGCCTTGAGATGGCGGTGAAACACCCTGCTGAGCAAACGCTTTCGCGATCGCATGATACTTTTAAGCATGTATCCAAGCTAATTAGCGATTCATAGTATCTTCCTCTCTTCGTAAAGTATGTCCGTCGCATAGATCAACCCGAGCGGGAATGACACCGCCTTCGTGGGTTTCACGCCACGCGACGTCGACTAACTTACTTTCACGAAGGAAGAGCCATGAACGCCTTACTCCAGCTTCTCGCCAAATCAGGTCTGTTGAAGAAAGACCTCGACTACTACCTGCTTCGTGCAGCCATGGTCGTCATCTTCGCGTGGTTCGGATACGACAAGTGGTTCCAATCAGAAATTACTGCACTCGCACCTTTGATCCAGCAAGGGCCGCTGATCTTCTGGACGATCCCAATGCTGGGCATTCACGGGACGGCCATTCTGCTTGGCACCGCCGAGTGGACATTCGGATCACTTTTGCTACTGGGTTTCTGGAACAAAAAGCTTGGCATACTGGGTGCCCTTGGATCCATCGCAACGTTCGTCTCTACCCTTACCATTCTCCCGTTCGTACCTGATGGCTGGGATGCCGGCGCGGGTGGCTTTCCCGCTATGGCAATGAATGCGGCGTTTCTTCTGAAAGACCTGGTCTTGCTGGTGGTCTCGATCTACCTACTGAGGGCGGACGTGCTCCGCTCGCTCAACCGGCAATGCGAGATCTAAGGCGCGTCAAGGTCGAAGGATTCATTCGTTCGACCTTGAAACCACGCGTATCGGCCGCGTCCCGATCCTCGCCCCGGTAACTTCATCGATGGCCACAGCCTTGATCTCCGTGCCCGTCTCCGCGTCAAGGAAGCGCGTCATCTCCCCGCCGCCACGGTGTTGACGTCCCCAGGCGCCGATCATGAAGAGCACGGGCAGGAAATCCCGGCCGGCCGGCGTCAACAGATATTCCTCGCGAGGGGGATGCTCGGAGTAGCGGTTTTTCTCCAGCAGCCCTCCTCGGTCAGCAGAGGAACTTTCAACATTCGCGTTGGTGCCGAGCTCCATCGAAAGGACACGCGCCCGAGAACATATCGCGGGCCGTGTTTAACGCGGCCTTTCGTTTGAATGGGCGACTCTCCCGTGACAGTCCCTTGGGAGGGTTCCACATGAGCTACGTCGATGGTTTCGTCTTACCGGTACCGCTGGACCGGCTGGCCGATTACAAGAAGATGGCCCGGAAGGCCGGCAAGATCTGGATGGAGTACGGTGCGCTGGCTTACAGCGAATGTGTCGCCGACGACGTCAAGCCAGGTAAATCCACCTCGTTTCCCCAGTCCGTAAAGCTAAAGGAAGGCGAGACCGTGGTGTTCTCCTGGGTGGTCTATGAGAACAAGCGCGCCCGCGATCGCATCATGAAGAATGTCATGGAAGATCCGCGACTTGCCGAATTCATGGATCCCAAGACCCTGCCTTTCGACGGCAAGCGGATGTTCTTCGGCGGGTTCAAGCCCATCGTCGAATTCTGACGCAGCGCTGCGAGAACAGGGGTGCCTTCATACACTTAGTCAGAAGTCACCCCTCAAACCGCCCCGTACAACCCCCGCGCATACTCATACTCCGCCAACATTTCCTCGAAGCTCAATGCACGCGTCCAGATCGCGGCATAGCGAGTAAGGATCGCGCCCTGCTCGGCCGCATCGCCGCCGTCCTTCCATGCGTTGATCAACACCTTGCCGTTGAGCGGTCGGTTGGCGAGGCCAGCGTATGTCTCCTCGCGTAGCGCTTCTTCATAGCTGGGGCAGAGGAAGCGCACGCTGCCTGTGGTCGCGTCAATCGAAACGATGGCGAAGCGGGGCTTGTAGCGTGTGTCCACCGCCTGGGCGGGCCCGCTGGTGACAGCTTTCTCGCTGCCAGTGACGGCCAGGCGGAAGCTGGTGAGTTCCGAGTTGGCCCGTGCCGTATCGTATTCATGCTGCAGCGCGGAGCCTGCCTGATGCGGACTGAAGCCCTGGTAGGTGCTCACCGCACGCCCTGCGTTGATCGACGGCCCCACACCGTAAGGGCTGCTGAAGATGGCCGCGAAGGTGATGCTGGCGGTCTCGTCGATGTCGGTCTGGAAACCCTGCGTGTTGTTCGCCGACTGCACCCCCGACGCGGTGAAGCTGGGCCGGCCGATCAGGGTGAGTGCGGCGCTGCCGCTGCCGGACTGGTCGATGATATCGCTGCGAGCATTGCCGTTGAAATGCCATTCGCCCGCGGGTTGAACCCGACCAACCCAGCCCAGCGCGACGTCGGCGACCAGCGCGTAATTATGCATCGGCCGCTTGGAACCATTGCTGGCCACATAGAAGTCGGCCTCGCCGGCACTGTCGCGGATGTTGCTACGCGGACCAGCCTTGCGACCGGCCAGGGAGGCCGGCTCCGCGGGATCACCCCAACCCAGTGTGACCTTCGCCGCGGTGTCCGGCAGCTCAGTCTTGAGAGACACCTGCAAGGTATCGCTGGCGACTACCCGCACCCCCGCGATGAGATTGTTGTCACCGGGACCTGCCGGCACCAGCTTGTTGTTAGCGTCGCGCACATCCAGGCCGTAGTTGCGCGTCGGTGCAACCCAGCTGGTGTCGAGGGTCAGTACGCCGGCGGGCACGTTGAAGACCAGGTTGATCGTGGTGGCGTTGACCTTGACCGCCGTCAGCATGTCCAGCGCCGGGTTGCGCAAGGCGACCCCCGCCGAACGGTCCTGGATCAGCTGATAGAGCGCGCGCGCGAAATAGCGTCCCTGCCAGCGATGGCTTTCGTTGTTCAGATGGAGCATCGGCTGGCCGCGCGATGATTCGTCGAAATAGTCGAACATGTACTGCGGATTGACCATGCGCATATAGGGGCTGGCCAGGCAGGCATCGCGCTGGGCCAGCGCGATGAACGGATTGCAGAAGGCCAGGCTGGTGGCGCCGTAACTGTTATGGCTGCAGACCTGCGCGATCATCCACAACGGCCGCCAGCTTTGCTCGGGAAGGTACACCTGGCAAAGCTTCAGCCAGTGCGCACGCTCCAGCGCGGTGAGCTTGGTCTTGTAGGTGGCGCGTGTCTCCGAAAGCCCGGTGGAATCGGCTTCGCCCTGTTGCCAGGTGGTTGCCAGCCAGCCGATGTTGCTGCCGTCCTTCTGGCCTTCGGCGCGCATCAGCGCCAGCATCGAGGTAAGGCGAAGCTTGCTGTCGTCCCAGCCCTGGTAACCCCCGGGATTGCTGTCCTCAAGGAAAGTCGCGAAATACCCGATCGGCCTGCCGCCCTCGCCGCTGGTGAAGGCACTGTAGCGACTGTACTGCGCCGAAGCCGGCACACCACTCAAGGTGGCGATGTATTCCACGAGACCGTCGGCGCAGGCATTGGTACCCACTTCGCCACCCGTGCCATGGCCGCCGTCATATTCCACCAGCGGCACCAGGCTCGTCATCGCGCTGGCATCGGTGCCAGGCCGCACGCCGCCATTGAAGGTGACGTTGGCATAGATCTGCTGCAGCGTAAGTGCCGGGCTGCCACCGGTGCCGACCGCGTTGGACTGGCCGTGGAACATGATCAACTCGCGCCGCGAACGAATGATCGTTTCGGCCGCATGAATGACAACGTCGCCTGTGGGGACAACCGTAGCCGCTGCCGCGGAGCCGTTCCATAGCCAGGACAACCCCAGGGTACCGGTGACACTCGCAAGTCCCAGGCCACCGGCACCGACGGCACTGTGCCGAAGAAACTGGCGTCGCGAAGGGTTCAGTTCCATTGGGCCTGCCGCGTCCACTGTGTTGCGCCATGGGCGAAGGTCGAGACTGCCATCCTCGCGACGTACGTGGAGGGAGACACGGTGGAAAATCCAATGCTTTTTCATCGGCATGCACTCCCCTTCGCCGCGCGAACGCGCGGTCAGGTCAACCAGGCTGTGGGTTGTGTGCACCTCACTGAGGAGCGCGTCGATGAAACGGCGAACTCTGGATGAGCTGCCAACACGATGTACCACGCGAGCCGGTCAAAATGTCCATTTGCCTCCGGCGAAAACCACGTTCAGCGTGCTTTTGTGAGCTACTAAGCAATCCGGTATGACAACCGCTTCGCAATTCCCACCTTTGGTGAAATCGCTTTTTGCGGAAAGAGTGCGTAGGCGCTTCAGCTATTTACCAGATCGGCGTAGCTGTCGATGCTCAAGAAGACGGGGACCGGATCCTTCACGGGCAAGCCGGTCACCAGGATTGCGCAGCGGGCAACGTTCCAACGAAAGGCACCCGCAGCCGATGCAATCGACGAACTGATCTCGAAGTTGCGTCAGACGGCGGATGCGTTCTTCCACATCCTCACGCCATGCCTCCGCTAACCGCTGCCAGTCTTCGCGCGACGGCACACGATTGTTGGGGAGGGTCGCCAGCACGGCCTGGATTTCGCCCAAAGAGACACCAGCCTGCTGCGCTACACGTATGAACGCGATGCGACGCAACACACCGCGGCGGTATCGGCGCTGGTTACCAGGGCTGCGCCAACCGCTGATCAGGCCCTTGGCCTCGTAGAAATGAATCGTGGAAACCGCCACCCCCGACCGCCGGGCGACGTCGCCGACACTTAGTTCCTGGGGAGGGGAATTTACCGCCATGGCCATTGACGCAGGCTAGCAGAAGAAATTGCTTGACCTCAAGTAAACATGAGGTTTTAGCATGCGGTTTCCCACCCATGGAGCATTGCCCGATGTCTACGTTTGATTCGAAGCCACTGTTCAGCATCAATGTCTTTACGCCCAAGCCCGGTCGCCTGGACGACTTCATAGCCGCTCAGTTGGACGCCGTCCCCCGGTTTGGCGGAGTCGACGGCTTGTCCGAATCTCGTCTGTATCGAGCCGAAGACGGATCGCGCGCCATCCTCGTGGCAAGGTTCGAGAGCATCGACGCTTTTCATAAATTACAGAACAGGCCCGCGTTCCAGGCTGAGCGGGCCAGGCTCTTGCCGTTGCTTGAGGGCACGCAACCCGGCTTCTATCGCCTAATCCGCGAGGTCACTTATTGATCAATACACTCAAGGGCGAATCCTGCGTCCGTCTTCTGCGAACTTACGCCACGATGGTGGAGTGCTTTGGACTCGGTTATATCGGTTGTCCCGCCGGCACAGGCCGTCTCAAAGTACGTGCGCGAAATACTCTTTCAGGCGATCCTCGTTTACGCCCATCTCACCGTTCCACCAACACGCCGGGTAGGGCATGTCTACGAAACGACGATGGGGCTCTGGGCGGTTATCAGCTGGAATGAAGACATCTGAAAAACCGGGGTGAGTAGAATTCGCCAGTACGTCGCAGAACCCGAGAATGGCAACGATGATATCCCGCTCGCTTTTGTTTGCTTTAAGAGACTCAGGAAATCGAGAGTGCAAGGTTGAAGCCGTCGTCATGGCCGCCGAGCTCCGTATACGCCCAATCAGCTCCTGGAAAATCATGATGTCCTCGGTAGTGGGCGTCGGCGCAGGACCCTCGGCAAAGAGACTCAAATCCATCACGGCATACACGAGATCCCGATGACGCACACCACCCCACTTCATTCTTTCGAAGTTGAGCACGTTGAAATCGTGCTCGTGGCCATTGAAATAGAACCCGCATAACGTACAAGATTTCCCAGACCCCTGAGCTTCATGCGGAATAAAATGCTGGAATACCGAGTAGCTTCCCATGACGGAGCGCCAGTCAAGCCTTCTGGTAGACAGGCTCGAAAGAAATGCGTCGACGACAGTGCGTCTGTCAAGACGATCCACAAGCGCACACGTCGTATTGGCCGCTTGATCGTGATCCATGTACACGGGGTCGAACATCACGCCCTTCGCCTTGGCGTACATTAAGTCATCCGCCGATATAACGCGCTCGGAGTCGCGCTTCCAGCCGGCGGACGACCAGAACGTGTTGTGCAGTATCTTCATTGCCCGCGGATCGACGATGTCGCTCATGGCCAAAGTCACTGGTTAGACTTGCAGGCGGTAACATACATCGCGGCGACCTTTATGGCTCGCCCGGTAGTTCACCACTCCAGGGGGGAGACCAGGTCATGCGTCCAGCCATCGTGGCTCTTGCAGTTTCCGTATGTATCGCCGGTTGCGCGTCTCCATCGTCGCCGAAGGCGGACACCGGTCGCCATATCGACATCGTCACCAGCCCGCCGGCTGCTCCAGACAGTGCCTTCTATGCCATGGACGACGACGGCCAGAAGGTCGTCCACGCCATGCAGATGGTCCAGGACGGCAAGATCCAGGCGGCCATCGACGGCCCGATCAACGACGTGATCGCCAAATACGAAAAGGAGTATGCCGGCAAGCAGGTGTACTCCGCGCGAGGCGGCGCAGAAGGCATCTTGTACGGGCTACTTGGAGCCGCCGACGCGGCCAAATCAAGTACCAAGGCCAGGGCGCATATCATCGTGATCGGCCCCTCCTGGGCCATGGCGTACTGGGCACGATCTTATGCATTGACCGAGATGAACCGCACGACGGAGGCTGAAGCCGACCTTCGCAGGGCCCTGGCGCTCTCGCCGATGGACAGCCAGTTCAAGAACGAACTGGCTTACCTGCTCATGCGTCGCGGCGAGATATCGGAGTCCCTGACGCTATTCCAGGAAGCCGAGGCCAATGCCGAGCTAACATCGCCGTACCCTGTCGATATCAAGTGCGTTGCCCTGCGCGGACAGGGCTATGTCCTGGTCGAGCTTCATCGCCTGGACGACGCGGAGGCCGCCTATCGAAAATGCATGGCGCTGGTGCCGGACGAGCCCAAGTCCAAAGCCGAGCTTGGCTACATTGCCGAGCAGCGCAAGAAGGCCGCGAGCAAATAGTCGAGACGAGGCGCTTCAGACGATAGCGACGTTGATATGGACGAGCGCCTTCAACGGACTCCACACACCCTACTCCGACAAGGCGCGAGACCCGATATACCCGCGAATCCGCTCCGCATCCTCAGCCATCGGGTTGTACACGATCATCCCCAGGTCCGGCCGCCCATCAACGGCGAACGCCGAGAACTCCATATCCAGCACGCCCAACTCCGGATGATGCAACCGCTTCATCCCCTCGCCATACGCATGGACATCATTGGCAAGCCACATCTCCCTGAACTCGGGGCTTTGAGCGGACATGTCCTCCACGAACTGCCCGATCTCGGCAGCGGCGCCTGTGCGCACGGCGTCCGCACGAAACGCACCCACGACGAAACGGGCCATGGCATACCAGTCCTCCTGTGCAGCCCGTACCCGCGCATTGGAAAAAATCAGCCGAAGAATATTCCGCTCGGCGGGAGGCAGCTTGCTGTAGTCGGTAAGAAGTGCCGCGGCGGCGCGATTCCAGGCAACCACATCCCATAGGGCGTTCTTCACGATCGCAGGGCTTATTTCGAACGCATCAAGCACGCGCTGAAGCCGCGGCGTCACTCCCTCGGTGGGCTTGAAATGCACCTCCGGCAGATGGCCCAGACCGATCATGAAGAGGTGCTCGCGTTCGGGCTCCGTCAGCATCAGCCCTTCGGCGATGCGGTTGAGGACCTCCGCCGAGGGCGCGCCGCCGCGGCCCTGTTCCAGCCAGGTGTACCAGGTGGGGCTGATGTTGGCGCGCTGGGCTACTTCCTCGCGGCGCAGTCCCGGCGTTCGCCGCCGGCCGCCCGTGAATCCGAAAGTCGCCGGATCGAGCCGGGTGCGGCGATCCCGAAGGTAGCTTCCGAGCATGTTTCCGGCGGGGGTGGGCATGGCGATCCTGTTGGTTTCTATACCACGATAACGTCACTACTTTACCAGTATGAACTGGCCGATATCGTAGTTACAACCATCACCACGGGAACCTCTCATGCGCATTTTCCTTACCGGCGCGACCGGCTTTATCGGCTCGAAGATCATCCCGGAGTTGCTTGCAGCCGGGCACACCGTGCTGGGCATGACGCGATCAGACGACGGCGCACGAACGCTTGAAGCCATCGGCGTCGACGTTCATCGCGGGACACTGGAAGAACCGGATACCTTGCGCGATGGCGCCGCCAAGGCGGATGCCGTGATCCATACCGCCTTCGACCACAACTTCGCCAACTTCGCGGCGATTTGCGAGAAGGATCGCCGGGCGATCAGGGCGATGGGTTCGGCGCTGCGCGGTTCTGACCGTCCGCTGCTGATCACTTCGGGTACGGGCATGGGTTCCACGCCGGGCAAACCCGCCACCGAGGACGTGTTCAATATCGAACATCCCAATCCACGGAAGGCGTCGGAGATGGAAGGGGCCGAGCAACTGAACGCCGGCGTCGCTGTGTCGGTGGTGCGGCTGCCCCAGGTGCACGACACCTTCCGCCAGGGGTTGATCAGCCCGTTGATCGCGGTGGCCCGCGGTAAAGGCGTGTCGGCCTATATCGGAGATGGCCAGAACCATTGGCCCGCGGCGCATGTACTGGATGTTGCCCGGCTCTACCGCCTGGCCATCGAGCACTGCAAACCAGGCACGCGCTACCACGCTGTTGCCGAGCAAGGCATCTCAGCTCGAGATATCGCCGAAGTGCTGGGTAAGGGTATGGGGCTACCGGTGAAGTCGATCCCGGCGAGCGAGGCGGCCGATCACTTCGGATGGCTTGCTGCGTTCGTCGGTCTGGATATGCTGGCGTCGAGCGATTGGACGCAAAAGGCGCTGGGTTGGCACCCAACCGGACCGACGTTGCTGCAGGATCTCGCACGAATGGATTATTCGAGCCCGCACCTACCGTACGGCAATTAATCCGTAGTGGAAGGGGCAGCTTGCCGTCAGGTCCACGGGATATACGTGCAGGAACCCTGCCTCCGATAGCCACCGCCCGCATTGCTGTGGCGTCGGCCGAATGGACGCCGGCGGGCCTCGCGGCGTCGGAACATCGGTCCGCCAGTGCATGATCGATATCCGCCCTCCCGGCTGGAGAACCCGGCGAGCCTCAAGCAGCAACGCCAGGGGCCGCTCCAGATGCAGGAGGTTGAACACGAGAGCATCGGTCTGACTGGCGGACGGTAGCCCGGTGCCGGCGGTGACGAAATCGCGCTGCAACGCTTGCAAATTCACCAGGCCGCTGCGGACAGCCTTGCCCTGCGTGGCGGCAACCATCTCAGGCTCGATATCCAGTGCGGTAACGCGGCCACTCGCGCGACGCGCGAGGGCCACCGTGAACGTGCCATAGCCACACCCGAATTCGACAGCCTGGCCGACCGGCCGATCAGCGCCCAGGAACGTATTCATCGCCCTTCCGGCGTCGAAGAAAGGCGTCCAGTCAGCTTCAGCGGGCATTCCGCTTTCCCGCACTTTCATCGCCTGGCTTGCCTATCGATGCTCCTCGGCATCAATATCTCCTCTAACTCCATAGCGGGCGGCGTCCCACGGAAGGCATGACCATCATCCCGAAGCAGGCTACATCCAAGTGAATGGCGGCAACAGCGAAGGGCGTCGCGCGCGCCATGGATGAAGGCGGTTCGGGTTCAAGATGGGCCATTGCCGTCCTCGTGGCCGTGCTCGCACTGGGCACCGTGGCCGCCTTTTATGCGCTGCGCCTGGCGCGCCCCACGGTGGGGCCCGTCGTCGCGCTCCCAACCCCGTCCATCGCACCGACCGTCGAACTGTGGCTGAGCACGGCCGATCGCCGACTGAAGCTGGCGCGGCAGCCCGACATCGCGATGGTCGAACGCGGCTCGCTGCACGCCGATATCGTTATCGATGTCCAGAAGACCTATCAAACCATGGACGGTTTCGGGGCGGCGATGACGGACTCTTCCGCCTGGCTTCTCCAGAACAAGCTCAATGTGCTGCAGCGCGCTGCCTTGTTACACGAGCTATATGGGCCGCCGCCCAACCTCGACCTGAACATGATGCGCCTGACCATCGGCGCTTCGGATTTCTCGCGTGAGATCTACACCATGGACGACATGCCCTTCGGGCAGGTCGATCCGCAGCTCGAACACTTCAATGTCGCGCCCAACAAAACCTACTTGATACCCACGGTGCGCGAAGCTCTCGCCATCGATCCTGACCTGCGCATCATCGCCTCGTCATGGACGGCGCCGGCGTGGATGAAGGACAACGGGAATCTGCTTGGCGGGACCTTGCTGGAAGAGTACGAAGGCGCGTACGCGGACTACCTGGTCAAGTATCTCGACGCTATCCGAAGCTACGGCATCCCGATTTTCGCGTTGACTGTGCAGAACGAACCCAACTTCGAACCACTCACCTATCCGGGCATGCGGTTGAGCGCGGAGCAGCGGGCGCGCCTCGTCGCGCAGTACCTGGGCCCGAAACTGGCCAAGCGCAAATCGGCCACACGCATCCTGGAATGGGACCACAACTGGAACCATCCCGAGCAGCCCACGAGCGTGCTGTCCAACCCTGATGCCGCGCGCTATATCGATGGTGTTGCCTGGCATTGCTATGAAGGCAGCCCTCATGCGCAGGGCGCTGTACACCGCCAGTTTCCCGACAAGGATGTCTATATCACGGAGTGTTCCGGAGGCGATTGGGCATCGGGCATCAACGGCGAGCTGATCTGGTTTTCCCGTGACCTCTTGATCGCCGGGATCAGGCAGTGGGCTCGCGCCGTGGTGTACTGGAACCTGGCGCTCGACGAGAATTACGGTCCGCATTTCGGCGGATGCGCCCTGTGCAAGGGCATTGTCACCATTGACTCGATCACGGGGGCGGTAAGCCGCAACGACGAGTACTACGCCATAGCGCACTTCAGCCGCTTCGTCTTGCCCGGCGCCGTCCGGGTAAATTCCACCGCGACCGACAAGGGCATCGACAATGTGGCATTCCAGAATGCTACCGATGGATCGACCGTGCTGGTGGTGGTGAACAGCGACGAAAAAGCGCGCGATGTTTCAGTGGCAGAGGGCAAGACCCGTTTCCAGTACACGATGCCCCCGCGAAGCGTGGCGACCTTCGTATGGAGCCCGGACCAGGCAATCGCATTGGTGCGACGTGCGCTCTGGTGGTTGAAGAAGGCCTGGTAGCGCGAAGAAGCCTTGGGCGCACTTCCATGCCAGCCCGGCTCAGCTACCCTTACGGCGTCGCCTGCGGATGAAAGCTTCCGCGATAAGAACAATGCCAAGAGCCGCCAGGGTGAACCACGACTGCTGCGGCACCACGATGTGCCTGGTGGATGGGAACTGCGCAAGTATCCACTGAGTCGCTTCCAGTAATGCTGCCGCTATGACAACACCCGCGGCCGCGCCGAGCAGTGAAAACCTTCGCCGCTTATCCGCCTCCGGATCGAAGCGATCAATCAGTTCACCCTTGACGATGCCCTTCATGGCGACCTCCGCGATCGCAATTGCGTGTCGATCTTACATCGGAGAGTGTCGGGTAATGCACCCTAACGGCACGTGCCCGGGGGCAAGAAACTACGAATTGTCGAACGCCTCCGGTGCTACCAGGCTTGCCTATTTGCGTTCCCCGGCATCAATATCACCGCTAGAGCCCACCGCGGGATGCTCCATGGATGGCGAATTGATGACGACGCGTGCCGCGCACATCTCCACCTCCCGGATCCTATGCTGCTTCCTGGCACTGGTCGCAACCGTCACGTTCGCAAGATCGAGCGACCGGGACCAGCCGATGAAAGTTGCAAGCCACTACTTCTCGGGATTCCCGGCGCCGAATTCAAAGTCCGTGATAAAGGGAGCCGTAACGGTCACTCAAGGCACGCTGAAAGCAACGGGTATCTATGCTGAACTTTATACCGACGCAGATAGTGCTATCGACCGAGTAGTTCTTACCGGAACGCGCGCGCATGTTGAGGAAATAGGCGACGACGGCAAGCTTACTCGAGCCGACGCCGACCGAATTGACTACAACATCACCGCTGGAGTCGCCGTGCTAACGGGAAACGCGACCACCTTCAAGGCGGACAGCGGCAACGCCTCTGCCGATAAGATCACCTATAACCTCAATACAGGCGAACTGCACGGCACCAGTGCTCTCGATGGGCTGGTTCACATGACCATCATTCCGAAGCAAGCAATACACACACCTGATCCGACAACGCAGCCGCCGCCCTCAAAACCGGATAACCAGAAATGACCATTCCAGACGGCGCAGAGAGGGCTCGCCCCGTCCTGGGCGAGCGGACATACCACGCCACAAATTGAGCGTTAGAAGTGCCTTCTGCGAAGGCGCGCGCTATATTCCGCTGGAAAACAGGGGACAAGCGAGGGCGGCATGATCTGGTTCTGGCGCAGGGGCCCGCTGCTGGGCGAGGAGCTTACGGCGGCGCAGTTCGAGTGCTTCGCCTGGCTATTGAGGCACACCGGCGGCTACAACGATTTTCGCCAACGGGTTCTGGTGGTACCGAGCAGCAAGTTCTTCCGAACGACCGGCCAGACTGGCCACGGGTTGGCCGCAGCGCTGTTTGAGCAGACTCGGCGCCATGCCGTCATGGCCGACTGGCCCTGTACGATTGAACCGCAAGAAGACGATCCAGAAACAAGGGTATCCAGATACGCGTTCGTCCAGGATGCACCACAGGGACCCGCAGGCACGTTCCGTCGCAACGACGACGGCGTCTTGATCACATACCACCCAAAGAACGTGGGCGACGCGATGAGCTTGATCGCAACATTCGCGCACGAACTGGCGCATTACCGCACGGCAAACTTCCCAGAACCACCGCCTGGCGGATGGGAAGTATGGGAGCCGGCCACAGACTTGGCGGCCGTCTTCCTGGGGTTCGGCATCTTCCTTGCGAACACGCGCTTTCAGTTTTCGCATTTCACGTCGGCTGACTCGAGCGGGTGGAGGTGGAAGCAGCAAGGCTATGTGAGCGAAGCGGAGATCCTGCAGATGCACGCGATCTTCTGCGTGCTGCTCGAGCTGTCGCCGAAGGAAACGTTGGCGCATTTGAAACCGGCGCTGCGCGGGATATTCAAGCGTGTGTACAAGGAAGTCGTGGCTGATACAGCGCACGTGGCATACCTTCGGGAAATAGGTTCTACTTACACGCCGTGATCTCGGAAGCGAGGTCATTGCAACTGGCAGGGCGTTGGCGGCGGCTACCGGGAAATCGATTTGACCGACAAGGATTTAGAACCCGCACCTGCGTTGAAGGAAATCTTTAACGCCAAGCGCATCCGCCACATTGCGGACGAGGCGGGACAGGTTTCACCCGCCTTTAATCGGCGACGGTTTCTCGCCTACTGCATGGGCGACCTGGAACAGCTGTCGTTGATGGCACGTTTGCGCCGCGTGGCCGAAGGCCTGCATGCAGCGCTGCCAGGCGATTACCGGTCAAACATTCGGGTACTTCGTCAGTTGGCGCCGCGTTTGAACAACGGTTTCGTCACCATGGCCTTGCCGGAGTACGTCGCGCTCCATGGCACTGATGATTTCAAGACATCCATGGATGCGCTGAAGTTCTTCACGACATTCGGCTCATCCGAGTACGCGGTTCGTCACTTCCTCAGGCGCGATATGGCACGCACGCTCGCCGTCATGCAAACGTGGGCCCAAGACAAGAACGAACATGTCCGCCGCCTGGCCAGCGAAGGCAGTCGCCCGCGTTTGCCATGGTCGTTCCAGATCAAGCCGCTGATGCACGACCCATCGCCTATCGAACCCATCCTTGATGCCCTCAAGGCCGATCCCAGCCGGTATGTGCGGCGGTCCGTCGCCAACAGCCTTAACGATATAACCAAAGACAACCCATCCTGGGCGCTTGATCGAATCGAGCGCTGGCCTCTCAATAATGCCGGCACCGCCTGGATAGCCAAGCATGCGCTTAGGAACCTGATCAAGAAAGGTGACCCCCGCGCCTTGACGGTGATCGGCGCTGGTAAACCTGCGCGGGTGAAGCTCCGCGCACTTGGCATCTCGCCGAGCGCCATTACGCTGGGGCAAACGATCACGATTGCGTTCAAGCTCGCCTCGACCTCTGACGAAACCCAGCGTCTCGTGGTCGACTATGCAGTGCACTACGTCAAGAAATCGGGCGGCGTTGCCGCCAAAGTCTTCAAGTTGAAGACCCTGGAGTTGGCGACGGGAGCCGTTGAGCTAGTCCAGAAGAAGCAGTCGATCACGAACTTCACGACCCGTGTCCATTATCCCGGGCGGCATGAGGTCGAGATCTTCGTTAACGGCAAGGTCCACGGGCGTGCGGCGTTTGAGTTGCTTGCCGGCTAGCGCTATCCCTTGTCGCTGGCGTACTTGGCAATGTACTGGAGCACATCATTCGCGCCCTCGTCCGTCAGTAGGAGATCCAGCGGCGCCTGGTTACCTAGATATAGGTTCCGCGTGACCGCCCATTTGAAGAAGGCGCTGCGCGTCTTGCACACAGGAAGGGCAGCGTCGATCACTTTGGCCAGAAGGTCTGGGCGACCGTACCAAGATTCTGGTTTCGTAATAGCTTTCCGCTTCCCCTCTACTGAACGTGGCAGCTGGGCGGCCCGCAGGTCTTGTTCGTCTATAAATCCACGCGTCCAATGCGCTACACCGGAGAGGTCGGTGTTAGGTTGCCTAAGGACACCTCTTTCTCTCGGATTGGGAGCTGGTACCACCAGGCCGATGACGACGTCAGTCCGCTTCCTGATGAGTTGAAGCGCCGGTGCGATGTCAGTGTCGTTCGAGACGACAACGACCTGATCGACAGATCCTTGAATAGCGTCGTCGTAGAGCTGCAGGGCGATGTTGACGTCGGTCTGCTTCTCCTCGAGTTTCCAGACAAGGACCTTCTGGCAATCACGAGGCCACCTTCTGGGGTCACTTTGATCCACTGACCGCTGCGTCACCGCAGTCAGCGAGTAATAGCCTTTTATCACCTCGATCTGGCTACCCAGATGAGCTCGTAGCGCCGAGTGATAGATCATTTGCGAGGACACTGAGTCCGCTGCCTTCGCGGCCTTCTCCATGATTGTCGCCGTGAAGTATTTGACGCCGGCGTCGGTAAGTAGCTCAACGCCAGGTACGGTCTTGTGACCGGCAGGAATGTAACCGATGGAAGGGAGAATCCTTGACCCGAATAGCATCACTGGGTCGAGCCACTTATAGGGCGTCTTTCGCAAACGTCCGTAGTAGAGGTTATAGCCGTCGATATAGACGCGTGTCCGTAAGATCAATTTCCTTCCTTGGAAATGAAAAAACCGGCGCTAGGCCGGCTTTTTCCCCCAAGGGTCAGGAGGCTATACCTCAACGGATCCAAGGGTTAGTTGTTGGGGCAAATTATACGCTTGCCCGCTTCCTGATGCAACAGAACTTCCCACCAAGTGCTGACGTTCGCTCACGTCGTTCTAAGGGATTTGTTGGGGCGATCCGCGTGGATGGCGCGACGTCAAGTCCACCCTAGCGTGCCGAGACCTCGACATTTTCAATCGCCCTGATCGGCGGAACCGCCGGCACCTGCACCTGACCATCCAGTGCCTTTACCCGCAGTTCCAGCACAATGACCCAGGCCGGCGCGTCATCACAGATCTCGCGCATATGTCCGATCTCCGACTGCCATCGCCCAAGCTCCTCAGGCGAGCAAGCCACACGCAGAACGTTGTGGACCAGGTCATTCCGGCGCCGCCGAATCCGTCCCAGTCGCCGCAGCCAACGCCGAAATTCCACCAGGATGGGGTCGTGTCGGTCATACAGTAGCTGCGACACCTCGTGCAGAGTCGCCAGCTGACTGGTGAATTTCAGCCGCCTTAATACCGTCTGCGAATAGTCAACGTTTACGTGAGGAAGGCAGGCGGCGATGCACGATTCCAAACAGGACTCCACGCGTGCGGACATCACCATGACTTCGCCGACCAGGGCGTAGAGTTCGCTTTCATCCGTGACTTGCATCGATGCTCCGGGACCGTGGCCACCCCCGTGATTGGGGGTGGCGGCATGCCGGGCTCGAAAAACCGTGATGGTCGAAACGGTTCGGGCAAGGCCCGCACCGGCACGCCGCCATAGGCGACAAACGGAGCGCCGCGAATTGCTCGCGGCGTCCGCCAACCATCAAGCGGGTTTTCGAGACCCGGTTACCCCGACTGAGGTAACCCTGCAATGGTGCCGTTCGCGACGCTGGCAGTCGATAGTAAGCGTCTCAAAGTTCGCCGACATCTTCTATCGAAGCTTGCTCAATCTCCCGGTTCGATCTGCAGCGCAAGGAGCTAACT